>DTZQ01000154.1 GCA_012961305.1 Armatimonadota bacterium
TCTACGAACATCCGGTCATTGAAGCAGGTTCTAAAGGGGCCCGGTTCCCTTGGGGTAAATCCTGCGGAACGGTAACAGATGAAACGGACGAACGCGGAACCCCACCCTTTCCCTTCCCGCTTGCGGGGAGGGTTGGGGAGAAGGGTCTGGCTTCCGCGCTGGGGTTTGGTGGGCCTTTTTCTGCTTCCGACGGCGGTGGAAGCCCAAAATCCATTGGAGGGATGGTATCTGCTCTGGTATCGCACTCCCGCGAAGGAGTGGCAGGAGGGATTGCCGGTGGGCAATGGGCGGCTGGGGGCGATGCTGTTGGGCGGGGTGGGGGAGGACCGCATTCCGCTGAACGAAGATAGTCTCTGGTTCGGCGCGCCACACGACGCCACCGTGCCGGGGACCCATCGGCATCTGCCCGAAATCCAGCGATTGCTCTTCGAGGGCCGCCTTGCGGAGGCGGAGAAACTGGCCGAGGCCGTGATGCTGGGCAACCCCCGTCGCCTGAAGCCGTACCAGACCTTGGGCGACCTCTGGCTCGCCTTCCCCGGCCACGAGGAGGTGGCCGACTACCGCCGGGAACTGGACTTGGACACCGGCATTGCCCGCCTCCAGTATCGCGTTGGAGACGCGCAATTCATGCGGGAACTCTTTGTCTCCGCGCCGCATCAGGTAGTGGTCTTGCGCCTGACCTGCGACCAGCCAGGACACATCACCACTCGCCTCCGTCTGACCCGCAAGCCCTTTGAGGGCTGCAGGGTGACCACTACGGCGACGTCGGAGGGACTGGTGCTGCGGGGGAAAAACGAGCCGGGCTTGAGGTTTGAAGTCCACCTGCGCGTGCTGGCCGAGGGCGGCGCGACCTCGGCGGAGGGAGAGGAACTGTGGGTGCGCGGGGCCGATGCGTTGACCCTGCTCTTAGCAGCGGGAACTGACCTTCGCGGCGAAGAACCGGCGCCCTTTTGCCGCCAGCAGTTAGAGGCCGCTGCGGCCCTGGATTACGAAGGGCTGCGAGCCGCACACGTGGCCGAACATCGGAAGTTCTTCCGCCGTGTTCATTTGGATTTGGGCGGAGCAGACCTGCCCAACTTGCCTACCGACGAACGGCTGAAGCGCGTCCAGGCGGGACAGTCGGACCCCTGGCTCATTGCCCAGTATTTCCAGTTCGGACGCTACCTGCTCATCGCCAGTTCCCGGCCCGGCAACTGGCCAGCCAACTTGCAGGGCCTCTGGTGCGACGATTTGACCCCGCCCTGGAACTCCGATTACCACCTCAACATCAACTTGCAGATGAACTACTGGCCGGCCGAGGTGTGCAACCTCTCCGAATGTCACCAGCCGCTGTTTGACCTGATTGACCGCCTGCGGCCAGCGGGGCGGCGAGTGGCCCGCGAACACTACAACTGCGGGGGCATTACCTTTCATCACGCCACCGACATCTGGGCCAATGCCGCTCCGGTGGATGGTGTCTGGGGCATCTGGCCGATGGGCGCGGGCTGGCTGGGGCTGCATTTGTGGGAGCACTACGCCTTCACCGGCGACCGCCAGTTCCTCGCCCAACGGGCCTATCCGGTGCTGAAGGAAATGGCCCAGTTTTTCTTAGACTTCCTCATCCCCAACGAAAAAGGGCGGTTAGTCACTGCCCCCTCCACCTCGCCGGAGAACCGCTTCAAGCGGCCCGAGGGGGCCTTCTTCCTGTGCGTGGGCGCTTCGATGGATTTCCAAATCATCCATGCCCTCCTGACCCGCACCATCAAAGCCAGCGAAATCTTGGGACGGGATGAAGCCCTGCGGGAGCGGTGGCGGGAGACGTTAGCCAAACTGCCTCCACCCCAAATCGGCAAGCACGGACAGTTGCGGGAGTGGCTGGAGGATTACGAGGAGGCCGAGCCGGGGCATCGGCACCTGTCGCACCTCTTCGCCCTCTACCCCAGCGACCAGATTACACCGGAAGACACGCCGGAACTGGCAAAGGCCTGCCGCACCGCGCTGGAACGGCGCCTGGCCCACGGCGGGGGCAGTACTGGTTGGAGCCGGGCGTGGATGGTGAACCTGTGGGCGCGGTTGGGGGACGGCGACCGGGCGTTGGAGAGTTTGGAGCACTTGCTCCGCCACTTCACGACCCCGAGTCTGTTAGACCTGCACCCCCCGCGCCTCTTCCAGATTGATGGCAACTTGGGCGCGACGGCCGGAATCGCTGAAATGCTGCTGCAAAGTCACGGCGGAGTGTTGCGCCTGCTACCGGCGCTGCCCCAGGCGTGGACTCAGGGCGAGGTGAGGGGCCTGCGAGCGCGAGGTGGCTTCGAGGTGGATATGAAATGGCAAGAGGGTCGACTCACCGCGGCCCGCATCCTCTCCCATCTCGGCGGCCCCTGTCGAATTCGAGGTCTGGGTGGATGGCACGTCATCTCCGCTGGCAGGCCCGTGGCCACCCAGACCACACCGGAGGGCGACCTGGTCTTTCCCACAGGGGCAGGAAGGGATTACCTGGTCAGCCAGGGTGAAATGGCACGGGCAGGGCAGTCCTTTGCCCCTAGGCCCGCTGAGGGAACGCGCGGAGGAGGAAACGACCGGCAGGGTCAATCCCTCAAATTCCGCCACCAAGTCATTGACCCCCATCCCCCCGGTTCCCATCACGATATCACGCTCTTAGCCGATGTCAACGGCGACGGGCGGACGGACATCATCATCGGCGGCAAGCGCGGTGAGGTGAACCTCTTCTGGTACGAAAATCCCACCTGGACGCGGCACGACATAGCCTCGGCTCCCAATCTGGAGGCGGGCGGATTGGTCATTGACCTCACGGGCAACGGGCGACCCGATGTGGTGGCTGGGCAGCAAATCGGGGGCCATGAACTCTACTGGTTCGAGTGCCCGCCAGACCACAAGCAGCCCTGGCTCCGGCACGTCATTGAGGAGCGCTTCGAGAAGTACCATGACCAGGCAGCCGGCGACGTGGATGGCGACGGCGAGTTGGAGATTGTGGCGCTTTCCCAGCGGAGCGGGGTGCTGGTCTATTACGACGTTCCGCCGGACCCCCGGGTCTCCCCCTGGCCGCGGGAGTACGTCCATATTGTTGCCGAAGATGTGCGGAACATAGAGGGACTGGTGGCGACTGACATAGACGGCGATGGACGGGTGGAGATACTGGCCGGCCCAAACATCTTCTGGCCTCCCTCCCAGCCCGGCGGAAAGTGGCGACGGGAGCCGGTAGCCTTGGGTTTTAAGATGACCCGGGTGGCGGTAGGCGACCTGAACGGCGATGGGCGGCTGGACATCGTGCTCTCCGAGGGAGAAAGCCATCCGGGCCGCCTGGTCTGGCTCTCCGCCCCGGACTGGGAACCGCACCGGTTGCGAGATGACCTGTTCCATCCCCACAGTTTGGCCGTTGCTGACTTCAATGGAGATGGACTGCCCGACATCTTCGTCGCCGAGATGGGACTGGGGAGGAACGAAGACCCCCGGATGTTCATCTACCTAAACCAGGGCGGGGGGCGGTTCGAGGAAGTCCTCATCGGACACGGCATACCCACCCATGAAGCCAAAGTCGCGGACTTGACCGGCAATGGCCTCCCGGACATCGTCGGCAAGCCGTACAATCCCCAACAGCATATTGACGTGTGGTTCAACGAAACGCTCCTAAAACGCGCTGAGTAATCGGTAACAACCTCGGGGAGGAGATACGGCTATGTTCCCTTTATTCATCGTTCACCTGACCTGTGCTGCCCAGCCGGTTAAATCGGTTAAATTGGAGGATTCCTTCGAGGGGACGGCTATCTCACCGGTGCTCTGGCAAGTACACGTCGGCCAGGGCGAGAGTTTCGTCCGCCTCGAGCCCCGCGAGGGCGGCCAGTGCTTACATCTGTTCGGCGACCAGGCCAACACGCATATCGCCACGCGTCAGGCGGTTCCCAACATTGCCTACACCCTCGAATACGATTTCCTCCAGCCGACGACCGAGACGGGGGGCTATCAGGCCGTCGTTCACCATCCGCGCCCCGGAGGGCACTCCTACTGGTGGCTCGAGTACGGCCCGGAGCGGTTTTTCCTCTACACCCTTGCCGGCGGCCAATGGTACAACCGCTGGCGGGCCTACGGCCTCCCCACAGGCCGCTGGTATCATCTTCGCCTTCACAACACGCCCACGTCGGTCCGCATCCGCATCTACGATGAGACTGGCCAGCGATTGTTGGCGGAGAGTCCGCCGGTGCCGCACGATGAAGGCGAGCCCGCCCCCCTCGTTTTCGCCGCGGTGGGCACGGAGCGGGGCGTTTGGGGGATGAAGATAGACAACGTTCGTCTCCATGTCACCCCCATCACCGAGCGCGACGATTACCAGCACCACCGCGCCTCGCTAAAAGCGGCGCGAGCGGCTCTGGAGGCCAGGGAGGCCCGGCAACTGTGGCCTCAGGCCGCCGAGGCCGAGCAAGCGGTGGAACGGGCCTTCGCTGCCATCGGGCGGGTGCCGCCCCAGGATTGGTCAGCCTACGTGGCCGCCAGCCGGGCCTTCGATGCTGAACTCCAGCGGCTCGCGGAGCAGTACCACGCCCGAGTCCTGGCCCGCTTGCCCAAGCGGCGAGGCGATTGGGTCCTGGTAGACCTGAGGCCGTTCTTCAACGCCGATTCCACCCTCCTGGGCATCATGCCTCCCGGCTCCGGTCCGGTCGTTGAGGTGAGTGGCGTTCCCTTCCTTCTGATGAGTTTCGGCGCCAACTGCCTCTGGCAGGATTTGCCCTCGCGTTCGCAACAGGCCATCGAATTAGGGGCGGAGGCGAAGCGCGGGGCGCTGCTGCTGGCCCCCCGGTACGAGGCTGAACTCTACCGCCACGATGATAGCCTGGTGGACGTGCTCCAAGTGGAGTTGCGCTACGCCGATGGCTTTCGCGAACGCGTGGTGCCGGTGCCTGCGGGGTGGAGGCCTCCGCTGGCGGCAGGGATAGGTCGCCCCCCGATGGCCAACGGAGAGGCCCGAGCATATTTCGTCGAGCCGGGCCACGCGGCTCCGCTGAAGGAAGTGGTGCTGTGCGATGGGGCGATTCAGGCCGGCTGGGCGCTGCTGGCCCTCTCCTATCAACCGGGTCGCCCGTCGGAGGTGCCCGTGCTTCGCGCCCCAAAACGATTCGTGCCTCCGGTCGAACGCGCTCCCGCTGGGGCCACCTACGAAAGCGGGCGGCTCATCATCGCCAACCCTGTCTTTCGTCTTGTCCTCGACGGTCAACGCGGCCTGGTGCGTGAGTGGAGCAGCCCCTACTGCGGCAACCTGATTCGCCCCGATGCTCCCTCGCCCCTCTTCGCCGTGCAGTGGGGGGAGCAACTCATCTACTCCGACGCCTTCACGGTGGTCGGTCGAGGGGTCCAGCGGCGAGCGGACGGCGTCGAGGTCGAGTACCGCCTGTGGGCGCCGGCGGCGAAGGGGCCTCTGGAGGTGAGCCTCCTCTTCCTCGCCGGCTCGACGGGCGCGATGACCTGGCGGGCGAGGCTGCGCAACTTGGGTCCCGTGCCGGTCCGGGTTCGGTTCCTCTTCCCGCTGCTGGATGGTCTCGAATTGGGCGAGCGGCCGGGTTGGTACTTCCCCCAGCGCGGCGGCGCGGCCAGCAATTTGCCCCTGGAGGGCCTGAGTTCTTACGGCGGCATGGCCTGGCTGCAACTGCTGGACGTGTACCGGCACCGGGGCGGGGGCCTGTATTTGCGCAGCGACGACGAGACTGGCCTGTACAAGGTGTTCGCGCTCCGCAGCGCGCCCGACGCCCAGGCCCAGCCACGCCGGGTGGCGAACATCCCGCAACCCGCCCATCCGGTAGACCCCTGGCGGGCGCGAAAGGGCGTGCATCTTTCGATACAGTACTTGCCCCGGGAGGTGCCGCCGGGCGGGGAATGGTCCCCACCGCCCGCGACGCTGGCCGTCCATCCCGGCGATTGGCGCGTTGCGCTGGCGGACTACCGGGAATGGCTGAAGACCTGGTGGAAGCCGCTGCGCCCGTGCCCGGAGCGCTATCGGTACGGCTTCTACGCCCTCGTCGGCGGAGCGCCCCAGGAAGAACAGCGCGGGGAGGAGTTCGGTTCCTACGACTGGTGGCATTTGAGCACGTTCTGGTCCATTGACGATCCTGATGAGTTGGCGCGGGAGTTAGACGCTTTGCGCCGGGAGGCCGAGCGAGCGGAGCGGTGGGGGCAGGCCCTCGGCGTTTACATCGAGGGGATGGTGCTGGAGAAGAAGCGTCGCATCGCCCAGGAACACGGCGCCGAATGGGCGATGATGGACGACCAGGGTCACTATTACACGTACTACTCCACCGAGGCTAACCCCGTTTGGAACCTCTGCCCGGCCGTCCCCGCCTGGCAGAAGTGGGACGCGGAAGCCTACGCCGAAATCGCCCGCCGGGTGCCGCTCTGCGCCATGTACGTGGACAGTCTGGGTTCGCGCTGGGCGGAGGTGTGCTACCACCCGGCCCACCACCACGAAACCCCCGGCATCTGGCCTCGGGGCTGTGCAGAATTGTTCGAGGCCATCCGGCAGGGGGTCAGGCGCGTCAATCCCGACATCGCCATTCACTCCGAAGAGCCGGGCTGCGATTACATGGCCCTGCACGAGGACGGTTCTTGGTCGCATACCCTCTGGACGAGCCTCAGCGGAGACGCCGAATACAACCCGGCGGGCCTGAATTACTTCCGCTTCTCTCCCCCGTGATGGCGCTGAGCCCCTGGCTGAGACCGCCGAGAGCGCTGAGAAAACTTAGAAATCTTTGCGTGCTCTGGGGTGAAGA
>DTZQ01000155.1 GCA_012961305.1 Armatimonadota bacterium
CAGGGCATCCCGGTTGCCGCAGACGGCTCGCCCGCGCCCGACGGCTCCGCGCCCTTAGACGATGGGATTCTCAAGTGTGAAGATGGCCTGGTCTTGGACTGGGTTCGCGACCGGCAGCCCATTGACGAGCGCCACCGGGTATTTCTGGAGCCCATCTCCGACGAACTGCGGGAACTGGTTTTGAAGGGCCTTTTCTTCCTCTGCCAACAGCAGCGCATTCCCTTGCCCGTACTCTGGTACTGGCCGGGCGACTTGACGGCGGTGGCCCACCTGTCCCACGACTCCGACGGCAACGACCCGGATTTGGCCTGGGAACTGCTGCGGGTGACGAAAGAGTTAGAGGTACGCAGTACCTGGTGCATTCTCTACCCAGGCGGTTACAGCCCTCAGTTCTACCGCACCCTGCAGGAGGAGGGCTACGAAATCGCGCTCCACTTCGACGGACACACGGGGGGATTGCACACCCATTGGCGCGAGGAGGACTTTGGCCTCCAGTACGACTGGCTGCGGGAGATGGCCCGTTTGGAGCACATCCTCACCAACAAAAACCACTACACCCGCTGGGAGGGTCGGCTGGAGTTTTACCGCTGGTGTGAAAACTTGGGGGTACAGTGCGACCAAACGAAGGGGCCCAGCAAGCGAGGTACCATTGGCTATGCCTTAGGGGGCAGTCATCCTTGGTTCCCGCTGGACGACGAGGGTGAAACTCCCCGCTTCTTGGACGTGCTGGAAATCGCTCCGCTGACTCAGGATTTGGTCGTCACCTGCCCGCCCGAGTTCGGCCCGCCGCTGGTGGACAGCGCTGCCCGCCACTATGGAGTAGCCCATTTCCTGTTCCATCCTGCCCACATTCGCAAGCCCGCCGTGGCCGATTCGCTGCGGATGGTGGTGGACTATGCGCGGGAGCGGGGGTTAGTTTGGTGGACCGCGGAACGGCTTAACCGCTGGGAGCGCCAGCGGCGCAACGTGCAGGTGGAGGAGTGGGAAAGTACCGATACTCACCTGCGTTGCCGATTTCACGCCGGCCAGGAATTGACCAACGCTGCCCTGCTCCTGTTGCGTCCTCCCGGCCGGGAAGTGCGCGTAACAGTGGATGGACGCCCGGCTCGGGAAGAAACTGTCGAACGCTACGGTTTCCGTTTCGCCAAGGTGAACCTGGACTTGCGAGCGGGTACAGTAGTGGAGGCGGAGGTGGCGTTTTGACGGGGCTAAAGCCTCTGACTCCAGAGGGTGTCCTCTGGCCAGCGGTAGGTAACGGTGTAATGGGGACGGGGGTCTTCGCCGGGTTCGAGGAAGAGTTCCCCCCGCAGGGTCAACCAACTGTGGCCCTCTAACTGCTGGCCAACGCGGCGCACGCCAAAGTGCAGCACTACGGGAAGGCCCCGCTGGCGAAGTAGGCGCAGCAACACCAGACAGCGGCGCAGACAGGTGCGCCGGTAGAGGGGTAGGCGAAGGCTTTGGAGGGCATCTACCGCCTGTACTAAACGTTCAATTTCGGCCGAACTGGCAGCAGTTTGGGGGAGACGACGAGGGGTAAGCAATCGCAGCGTCAAGGGCAACGGCAGTAGCCGTACTAACAGGGCCGTAAGGGGCAGCAGTAGAAGCAAGCGCAAGGTTAACCACACCGCAGTTACCTCCCCAAAATCCATCGTTGGGCGTTGCGAAAATAGAGTCTTTCCAGTACTTCCCGGGGCAAATCACAAGCCCTAACCGTCCAGTGGCCCTGGATGGGAATGGGATGCGGAAGGTTGCACTCGGCGGTTTCAAAGAAGCGCCAGTGGTCTTGGTAGAACTTCTGGATGTGGGCGTCCGTTGCGGTCAGGTCTTGGGGGGCCCCCAGCATAATGGGTTCGCGCACGCCCAAGTCGGTGCCGAACAGGATGCGGTCGGAGAAACGCATGAACACTTCCCGCACCCTTTGCGGGTCGTGCCGCCCGATTTCCCCTATCCGGGCCGCCGTGTCAATGAGGTAGTGGGGATATTTCTCCAACATCCCCGCCAGGTAGTCCAGTTCCTCCGCCGCGTTGCCGAAGTGGACGCCGATGATGGTCGTATGCGGATGGCGGGCGACCACCTTTTCCAGTTGCCGCAGCAGCGTCCACCAGTCGTAGGGATATTTCTCCCGGTCTCCGAACCACCAGCCGGGGTTGCGGCTCAGTTCCTCCCAGCGCTCGTTGTCCGGGGTAAGGGGTTCGAAGAAGGCTTTGGGGTCCGCCGTGTGGAAGGCCACGGGCACGCCAAGTTCGCCGGCCTGGTCGAAAATAGGGGCCAAGCGTTCATCGTCCACTGGGATGAGTTTGCCCCCCCGGTCGCGGTGTCCCAGACCAAGGGATTTGTGGAGTTTCAGGCCCACCGCCCCGGCTGCGACGGCCCGTTCCAGGGCTTCACTCTCCCGACGGGCCCAGTTGGGTTCGCCGAAGCCGGTAAAGTCCACCCCGGCGAAGGAATAGAACCGACCGGGATAGCGGGCATACTGCCGAAGTTCGGCGAACAGTTGCTCTCCCGTGTGGCCATTCAGGCTGACCATGGCCGCCAAGCCGTTGGCCTCCATTATGGCCACCGCCCGGTCGAGCAGGGCCGGGCTTAGGTGGGTGTGAGCATCAATGACCGGCATCTCCGCCCGCCACCGAGCATGGGGGGTAGGACTGACCATAGGGCATTGGGGAGCGTTTACTCTTCCTCTCCCTCCATGCGGCCAACTTCGAGTTCGATTTCCTCGCGCTCCTGAATTCGGTCAATCGTCCCGTCGCGAATCCAGACGATGCGGTCGGAGACGTCAATCATCTTCAGGTCGTGCGTGGCGGAGATGACAGTTACCCCACTCTGCTGGTTCAGATGCCGCAGGAGTTCAATGATTTCCTTGCCGGTTTTCAGGTCGAGGTTACCCGTCGGCTCGTCGGCCAGCACGATGGAGGGACCATTGGCCAGAGCCCGGGCAATGGCTACCCGCTGCTGCTGTCCGCCGGAGAGTTCGCTGGGTTTGTGGTGTAGACGGTCGCCCAGGCCCACGATGCGGAGCAACTCCACTCCGCGTTCAATCATCTCGTCATGCGTGGCGCCAGCGAAAATCATAGGCAGGGTGATGTTTTCCAGCGCGGTCATCACCGGGATGAGGTTGAAGGTCTGGAAGATGTAGCCGATTTTCCGACAGCGCAGCCAGGCCAACTCGAAAGCGTCTAACTGGGCCATGTCCACCTCATCAATGAACACCGTCCCCCGGGTGGGCTTGTCCAATCCGCCAACCATGTTGAACAGCGTGGACTTGCCCGACCCGGAGGGGCCCATGATAGACACATACTCCCCACGCCAGATGTCCAACTCTATCCCCCGTAAGGCGTGGACAATTACCTCGCCCATCTGGTAGTCCTTGTGCAAATCTTTGGTGCGAACGATGTATTCCTCTCGTTCCCGCTCGGCCACAGGAGCACCTCCCTTCTAAACTCGCTTAGGGGAATAGTTCCCTTTAGACCTCCACCCGCAGGGCGGCTGCCGCCGGCATCTTAGCGGCTTGCATGGCTGGAAGGATGGCCGCGATTATGGCCAAGAAAGTACCCAAAACTACTGACCAGCCAAGGATTAGGACAAATTCGCCCAGGGGAGGGACAAAATTGTACTTGAAGGAGTACACCAACCACATGCTCAAAATGCCCAAAATGCCGCCCAACAGCGAGCCCAAGAAGCCCAACAAGGCCGATTCGAACAGGAACAGTTTCACGATGAACCGGTCGAGGGCTCCCAAACACTTCATAGTGCCAATTTCCCGGAACCGTTCCGTTACGGACATGAGCATAGAATTGGCGATGCCGACTACGGAAACCAACAGGGCCATGACCACCAGCCAGATTTGCCGTGCTTGCAGGGACAGGTCAGGCGTTTCCTGAGCCGCCCGCATGATGGCCGCGGAGGTCATTACGGAGGCGAAGAAAGCGATGCCCAAGAAGACGCCCGAAGCAGTAATGGCTGCCCGGCCCAAGCGAATATAGATGCTCCGCCAGCACATCCGAAAGGCCACGTTGTTGGGCAGTTGAATAATGCGTTCAATTTTCTCCGTAGCCTGGAACTGACGCACGATTTGCGCCAGCCGTTCCATATCGTATTCCTCGGTCTCCTCACCCCGCAGTATCTCCAGGGTTTTTTCCTCTTTGGTTTGCTTCCTCATTGGTCACCTCCTTGCCCCGAGGGTTGGGAAGGGCGCGCGGGTTCACTTTCCAGGGCTAACCCTACCAACCCCCGTTGGGCTAACGTCCTTAAGTAGTGAGTCAGGGAAACCTCTGCTTCTTTCCGGTTCAATTTATGCCTCGCGGTGAGGAAGTCAATGAGGTCCTGAACGGTGTGCTCTCCGTCACAGCGATGCCATACTTCGGAACCCACCTCGTCCAGCGCAATCTCCCGCTTGTCAGGAGCCCGAAACAGGATTTTAATTAGGCGCATCCAACGAGTGTAGTGCAGAGGCACGGTCAACTGCACTTCCCCCTCCTCGTTCACCCGCCATTCTACTACGGGATTGCGAATGGGACGGGCGTTCAGGGCCTCCTCCCGCGAAAGTTGCGGTTTTTCCTTCCTCCGAAACAGTTTAGGTATCGGTATGCGCATGGTTCAAAAGGCAAACTGCTTCATTCTTCCCCCGTTTCAGGCTCAATGACCTGGACTTTTGCCGCTTTGTGTCCGTTACCCAGGGCAGAGTATAAGCAAAAACTATTTCTCTTCAAGAAGTATTGTACTCCATTAACCCGCTTTTGTCAAGTCCTGCAAATCGCATCCCTCTCAAAACACAATCAATATCTGTGGCTGGGGCAGAAGACCAACCTGAGCCAGGGATTACTCCACATAGGGTATCAAATACGGCCCAGCCGGAATGACGGCGATGGTGGCGTGTGGCCCGTGCTTGGCCAGGGCCTGCTGGACGCCCTCCTCTACCGAGGGCACCGGAGTGACCAGGCATTGGGCCATTTCCTCCGGCGGCACGCCCTCCTCGTAGATTAGCACCTCACCCCGGCGCAGCACCCGCGCCAGCATCTCCACCTCCCACTGGTCCTTGAGGAAGAAACCAGGCTGCAGGATTTTCTGCAGGAACTCCTCAATGTGGTTGGTTTCCATAAGCATCTGGGTGAACTCCGGCCCACCGATGCCCTCACTAAGTTCCGCCGCCTCTATCACCGTGCCCCCGGGCTTGAGGATGGGCAGGGCTCCCACCAACCCCTTCACCGCTTGGTAGAAGGTAGCGTCCAGCGGATACCCCGCGCTGGTGGTGACTACAATGTCCACCGGCTCCGGCACCGGCACCCTGCAGAACTGCTCCGCAAAGGCCACCCCGGCCAGATGGGCCTCCTCCAAGTCCCCGGCGAACACTCCTGCAATGCGCCGCTGCTGGTCAATGACCACGTTGAGGCTGAAGTCCACCCCCGCCAGGTGCGCCACCTCCAGGGCCATTTCGTGACAGGGATTGCCCTCCAGAATGCCGTTGGTGGCCCGCTCGTCTTCCAGAAGCGCGGGACTGTGAAAGTAATAAACGGTTTTGAGGGCAGTGATGCCGGGACAGACAATTTTCCGTCCGCCTGACCAACCGGCCATGAAATGGGGTTCGATGAGGCCGGTAATGATTTTCAAGTCCGCCTCCAGATAGGTCTTATTCACGTAAACTTCGACCCCCCGGCTGGTTCGGCCCACGTATCCCTGTTCCGCCTCGTTGCGAGCCTCGTGGTTGACCACCCGGTAGGTGCGGGCGAGGTCCGCACCAATCATTTCCTCCAGTTCTGCACCCCAGTTGGGCCGATGGCTGCCAGTAGCAATGAGCAAGGTAATGTCCTCCTTGGCCAAGCCGCTGCTTTCCAAGCACTCCAACAAAGGGGGCAAAATGATTTTGTTGGGCACCGGGCGGGTGATGTCACAGACGACGACGCAGGCCTTGCGGGCCGGTCGAGCCAGTTCCGCCAAAGGCCGCCCCCCAATGGGATGGCGCAGGGACTCCGCCACCGCCTCCCTCGGGGCCTCCAGCGGAGTCATGGGTTTCAATTCCAGCACCTGCCGCACATTGGCGTCCGGCAAATCCACTACCAACCCCTGGCGTCCATATTCCAGTCCTACTTTCATGGTCACTCCCCATAACGGTCCGAACTTTTAGGAGCAGTCAGCATTCAGCCGTCAGTCTAATTATACGACACCCTCACCTCCTTGTCAAGCGCATTCCCAAACACTACACTTTCCCCTTGACAAATTTTTTTTTCTGGTATATTGATAGAGAAGGTAGCCAGAGGTAATACTGTACGGCGAGTTTGACTTTGTTCAAGCAGTTACCTCTGCGATGCACAAGGAGGAGACTGCCATGCGCATTCAACTGAGCATGATTGGTTGCTGGTTAGCCTTTTGGGGGACGCTTGCCTCCCGCCTGGGAGCCCAACCGCCAGAGACCCCACCCCTAACCCCCCTGCCTTTGGACCCGAACATCTCTGTGGCCGTTATCTACGCGGGGGGACACGAGAATGTGGAAACCGGAGAGGTGCAATGGTTGGAGATGCGGGCAGAAGTGGTTTGGTTCGGCCCCGAGGAGGCGTTGACCTTGGATATCCCCTTCCAACGCTTCCTTTCGGAAGCAGAAGGATATCCAGAGGAAGGAGTGTGGGAACCGGTGCGGGATACCTGGGAAATGTGGGTCTTCATCCACGATCGGCGTGGGCGATTGGGCCGGGCAGAAGTATGGGATTGGGCGACGAATAAGTTTGTGGGCAAAATCAGGGCCAGTCGGGATGGGAAGAAAATAGAGGGGAGGATTTCCGTGAGCGTGGACGCGGTCTATCAGCAGGTCAAGGTGTATTCCTCTTCTGGGCCTCTCCTGTTTTGTCTTCGCTCGCGGGGGGGAGAGGTCCAGTATGCCGTATTACCCTGGTGTTTGGGGTTTAAACCCAATTTGCCTCCTTCCCCCAATTACTGTGGGCCATGCGAGGGCACCCGGCAGGGCCGAGGGGACCCCTACGATGTCACCGGGAAGGAAATATTGCCCATTGTGGCCTCCACTCTCGGCTACTTGTGCAAAGAATACACCAACGACCAGTCAAGCGCTGGCTCGGTGCAACCAGGAGTGTCCCTCAAGAAACGTAAAATCGTCAGGAGTTCCGTGGATCAAGGGCTGATGCTCTTGATTGACAACCAGGCCTCCCGGGAGGCCATCGAACAGGCCTCGAAGAATGAGGACCTGACGGAGGTGCTGGAACCCATCTCCGTGCTGCCCTACAGCGAGGGCGAGGTGTCTTGGAATGTGGCCCTGCACGGGGTGATTGAGGTCTTCATCGGGGTGCCTTATCGGAGGTGGCAAGGGGCAACGGCTCTGCGGGAGCAGGTAAGACTTGCGGGAGGAACAATGGCTGCCGGATGGTCGCCTGGAGCCGTTAGTGCCGCTGCTCTGGGGACGTGGCGTTTTTGTCCCCTGCGGTTGGGTTGGACTTTTCGGAGGTTCCCTTTAAGGGCGCAGAAGGCGCAATGGGTGGAGAGACCGCTTTGGGCAATGAGAAAGGAGGGGAACCTCCTTTGGCGAGACAAACATTCAAAACTCCTGGCGGCCATCTGGGCCGTAGAGGCCCAGCAAGTGGCTAAAGCCGTAGACCGGGCTGCCAATTTGATGGCTCCGGTGACCATTCGCCTGAGGGGTGACATCACCTGTCCGGGCGGTGGGCCAGGGTTGATTCCGGGATGGATCGACATTACCGTCGTGAAAGCCACAACCACGCCCGAGCCGCCGCGGCCTACGGGAGTTGTAGGTGCATACGAGTTAGAGAATGGACTGAAAACTATTGACCTGGGCAAAGGTTGGGAGTACAAAGTGGAAGGCAGACCTCTGCCCCTCGGTTACGAGCCTCCTACGCCGGTTAACCTCCAAA
>DTZQ01000156.1 GCA_012961305.1 Armatimonadota bacterium
CAACGTCCTTCGGTGTCCTGCTTGGCGAAGACGGGGAGGAAACACGGGGCAACGGAAAGGGAAGGGAAGTCGTACCGATTCCCCAGGTTGTTCACCGAACTGAGTTTGCCCCTCGCCTGCTGCGTCAATTTCAACCCCTGGCGTGCACGCTGCACCTGCTCGGGATCAAGCGGAATAGTATCCCCATTGGAAGGACATTTACCCTTTTGGCGTTGGCGTACCAGGGCCTCTAACGCCTGTTGTTTGGAGGACGAAAGGAAATGTAGCCAGCGGGCCAGACGAACTAATTCTCCCCCGTACACTGAGACTTGGAAATAACGCCGCTTTTGTTTCCGTTCGTACGCTCCTATCTTGACTTCCCTCCTAAATGCCACCACTCCCAAGCGCAACAAAAGGTCTTGTACATCTACGGCCAGAGTGGGGCTGGCCGTCGTCACATGCAAGCCGTCTTTGCCCACACTGCCATCCCCCTCCAAATAGCCCTGAAGGAACTGGGCAATTTCCTCCGGGGGGCATTGGAACAAGACAGAGGGCACCCGCTTGTTACGCGCCGTGAGGGGCAGAGGAAGCCCCAATTGCTCGAATAGCGACTGCATTTGCACACTGTCGAAGTAATAATCGTGGCTATGGGGACGAGGGGTAACCGTGATATTGAAGAGTTGGCGGGTTAGTTGGCAGAAGTCCTGGGCCACAGCCGGGGCACCATTCGTCCACCAGAAGCGACAAGTGGTACCCATGGGCTGCACCCAGCCCTCGGCAAAGAAATACCCCATCCACCGCCAGAACTCCGGGGAGGTTCGCTCTGGAACGCGCGCTGGCCTTCCATGCCTCCGGGTTGGGATACGGTAGCGGAGTAGCACACTCTGTACGCTTTGCCACCGAAGACCACGCCGCTGGGCAATGGTCTGCATACTGTCCCCGGTCAGATATTCTGCAACCATTGCCCGTTGCTCCTCCGCCGTGAATTTACGCCCCTTGCGGAAGGGAATGCGCTCAAGCAGCACGGACAGTTCATCCGGCGCTGTGACCTGGGGCAAAGGTTGACTGACCCCCTGGTAGAGCAGCACCCGCGGAATTGCGATGCGGCAGCCCGGCTTCAATTCAGCAGCCCGCTTCCAACCCTTAGGGGTCAGAAAGGGATGTTCGCTGGAAACCTTTACTTCGCGCCCAGTCTTCGTGCAGATGCGCCAAATCTTTTGTCCCTTAACCGGCGTGCGCCAGAGAAAACGTGTTGGTTGGGGAGCAAGTCTTCCTTGGGGATAGAGACTCCAAAGCCTGTAACCCGCTGCCAAGCACACCTCACCATCTGCATCGATCAACGCTACCGCTCCCCGTCGTAATTCGCTCTCCACCAATTCGCCAATCTTCCGCCGGCTGCCATCCGCTAAGGTGATGTCTGTGTCCGGATGCACGCACTTCATCGTGGGCAGGTGAAGCGCGTTCCGGCCAATGAATGACTCCGGAATGGTGATTCCGGCAGGGAAAATCTTATCCAGCACCAGCATAGGGTGTTGGGGTTCATAAACAACCCACTCCACCTCCGGCTTGTACAGCCAAACCGTGCGCACTCCGTAGCGGTCCACAACCGGCTGGAGGTTGTTACGGATGGCTCCCACCTCCGGGTTGACGACTACCGTGCGGTTCTGGGCTGCCAAGAGACTCTCCCGGCGGTAGCCGTCCTCCAACATGGTCCGAATTACCCCCTCTAATTGCCAGGGGGTGGTGGAACAGGCTGGATAGTAGTAATGCCAGGAAATGTTGATTTTTAGAACGGTGTCATTCTCCCGGGGCAAGTAACGGGTGTAGTCCACCATCCGCATCAGCCGCGCATAATCCTCCACCACCGTTGACGGCGAAGTCTTGAGCACCGCCACCCGTGAGGCCATCCGTACTTCTCCTTCCGCCCCTATGGGAAGATACCCACATGTAGTCCGTGAAACGTAAATTACGCTTTAGGGGAATAAGTTCCTACGCGGTCTCGCCTTTTTCCTCCTCGGCGACTGCCGTCTGTTCTTCCCGCTGGCGTTTTTCTTCTTCTTCACGCCGTTTGGTCTCCCGCTCCTCTCGCACCTGGAAGCCACCCATGAGGACCAAAATAACGGCGGAGAAGAACAACATCAGCGCCAAGGTTCCCTTAAACACCCTCCAGGCCTCGTCGCCCCAGCCCCAAAAACAGGAACCTATGCCCACTAAGAATACCAGAAATCCTATAAGCAAGGTCATTGACCCAGACACGGCTGTTGTTCCCTCCTTTCGAACCGGTTTACTTTTGTTCCTTTTCCCCCGTGGTAGCCCCTGCTGCTTGCTGCTCCCGCCGGCTCTTGAACTGCTCCCACAGTTCAGAAAGGCCCAGCGCCATCACAAGCAAGCCTCCGAAAATCAGCATGAGGGAGATAAGGCCCTTAATAAGCAGCCAAAGGTCATCCCCTAAACCAGCAAAGAGGGACCAAATGAATACCACCAAAACTACAACCCCCAGAATAACCGTAATTCCACCGGACATGGTTCGTTGATTACCTCCTTTTATCCCCTCCATTTTATCTCGTTTCTTTATTATACTCACACTTGCGCAAAAAGTCAACCCCTATGGCTTGATTTTCCGGGGATTTTGTGTTACCCTTACAACCTGCCTGCTGAACCTGAGTGGAAGTTGGGTCTAACATGCGCCATAAATTCTTAGCCATCCTACTGGCAGCCTTGGCAGCCGCGGGCGGTTGGTCGCGGTGGCGGGAGAGAGATTCGGAGGCCGCGCTCCTGCGCCCGGAACTGTGGACTCAGGCCGCGGAGCAACCCTTAATTTGGCCCTGTGGGCGGGCTTGGCAGCCGGTGGAATTAGACGGTCGCTTGGCGGAGTGGCGCGATGTTCCCTATTTACCCCTGGGTTTGCTCTACCAAACTGGTTTCAACCGCCACTGGGGGGGACGGCGCGACTTGTCGGCTCGGCTGCGTGCCCGCTGGGATGAAAAGTACCTCTACCTGGCAGCAGAGGTGTTAGATGAGCGCCTCTTGGTGGCGGGGTTGAACGGCGATTCCGTGGAGTGGACGCTGCAACCCTTAAGTAGCACGCCGGAAACTACTCCCCCCGTCTTGCACTTTTTCTTGGTGCCGGGCGAGGGAGACAGAGCAGCCGCCGTCTTAGAAGTCACATCCCGCAAGCCCCTGCCTGGGGCGGAAATTGCCTTCCAAAAAACAACCGAAGGCTACACCTTGGAAACCCGCGTGCCCTGGAGCGTCCTGGGCCAATGGTTCGGGGTGACCATGCCCCCGCCCGTTCCCTTTCCCACCTTGGAGCCGCCCACCTTCGCTTGTACGGTAAAAGTGAATGACTTCGACTGGGCCAACCGACCCAAGGGGAGCCTGCGCTGGTGTGGCTATCGGTGGCCGCAGGGAACTACGGCTCCTCGGCCGCTTACTCGCCTGGCCCTGGTGAACTTCGTCTCCCCGGAGGAACTGCTGACCTACGCTCCAGCGTTGGTGCCTGTGGGAACGGAGCGCAACTACTACTTGGAAAGTGAGGACGTGACCGTAATAGCCCTTTCTGGCCTGCCCCCGGGCCTGCGGGGAACGCGCCTATCTTTGGAAATTGTGGATGCGGAAGGGATGACTATCGCCCGCCGGGGGGAGGAATGGACCGACCGGGGCTTTGTGGGCCGCCGTTGGCGCTGGCGCACCCCTCCCACCGTTGAAGCCGCTTTCCTACTGCATGTCACCCTGG
This sequence comes from Armatimonadota bacterium, assembly GCA_012961305.1. Taxonomy (GTDB): domain Bacteria; phylum Armatimonadota; class UBA10988; order UBA10988; family DTZQ01; genus DTZQ01. Next base: position 3,716 of record DTZQ01000156.1, read on the forward strand.
GCGGGGGCCCTGGCCGGCCCGAAGGGCACAGTTTCGGCCTGCTACGTTCGGCCGGAGACGAGTACCGCACCCTCCTGAACCGCCTGGAAAACCTCCGCCAGGCCGTGGCCGAGTGGGAAGCCCGCCCTCCCCCAGAACAGGCAACCTTCATTCGCCAGCAGGCCCCCAGTTTGCTCATGCAATTGGAGCACACCCGCAATTCGTACAAGTCCTTCCCCACCTGGAGTGTGCGCTCCGACTTGGATTTGCTCGCCTCCACCCTGGATGACCTGGCCCAAAAATTCGCGGACTTGCAGGCTGGTAAAAACCCCTTTGCCGGGCAACGGGGTGTAATTCTGAAAGCCTATCGTTCCCCCATTGACGATTCGCTCCAGCCCTATTCTTTGTACATCCCCGAAGACTACGACCAAGGCCCGCCTCCCCCTCCTGTGCCTACGCCACCCGCCGAGGAACTGGGAGGCAATGGAGGCAGTTGGGCAACGGGGCAATTGGGCAATTGGGCCGTTGGGCTGTTGGGCAAGGGAACAAGGGAACTGGTGCCAAGTTGCCAAGTTGCCAAGTTGCCAACTTCTCCACCTGCTTCCTCGTCCCCTGCTCCCTGGCCCTTGTTGGTAACTCTACACGGCTACGGCGGCTACTGCCACCCCGCCGCTTCCTACAGCGGCTTCGTAGTCGTTTCCGCTCAGGGCCGAGGCAATGGTGACTACAAACTGTGGTGCGAAGTGGACGTAATGAAGGTAATTGAGGAAGTCACCCGCGACTACCGCATTGACCCCCACCGCATTTACCTCTACGGCGTGTCCATGGGCGGTACTGGCTCTTGGTCGGTGGGTACGCACTTCCCCGACCGCTTCGCGGCTTTGGGTCCAGTGGCGGGCAATGCGGACCACCACGTTTGGGAGCGGGAGTGGGGCTGGACCCCCAAACGCCGCTCCCACAACCTGTCCTACGCTGCAGCCCCAAAGGAATCACCCCTCCGCGACCTGCGGGAGTACATCGAAAGCCGGGAGGATGCCGTTACCTTCGCTGAAAACCTGCGTCACGTGCCTGTTTACTGTGTCCACGGCGACCAGGACGCCATTGTGCCCGTCGGCCACGCCCGCAGCATGATAAAGCGGCTGAAGGAATTGGGCTACACTTACGTTTACGACGAGCAGGCTGGCATCGGCCATGGTGGGTTCGTGGGCGATGCCCTGGGCAAACTGCGCCGCTGGCTTAAGCGACAGGTCCGCCCAGAATATCCCCCCCACGTCACTTTCAAAACCGCCTATCTGCGCTACAAAGGCGCGTACTGGGTGGAAGTCCTGCGCTTCGACCACTGGTTAGACTACGCCCTCATTGACGCCCAAGTGGGGGAAAACAACACCGTGCGTGTCACCACCTCCAACCTCGCCCGCTACGCGCTGCAACTGAACGAGCATCTGGTGGACGTGACCCAGCCCGTGCGCATCGAAACCGATGGGCAACTGAGTTACGAGGGCCCCCTGCCGGAAGATGGACGCCTGGTGTTGGAACGACAGGAGGGGAAGTGGAAACTTGCCCCGCCCCGGCAGATTCCACCCGGGCGGGAGAAGAACGCCCAGTTGGAAGGCCCCATTGAACACGCCTTCATGTCCCGTTTCCTGTTGGTTTACGGCACGGCGGGCGCAGACCAGCGGGAGAAGGAAACCAACCGGCGCATGGCCGAGGAGTTCGCCGAGAAATGGAAACGCTGGTCGGGCGGGGCCCGGGCCCGGCTGAAGGCTGACACCGAGGTTACGGAACAGGACATCCGCGAGAGCAACCTCATCCTCTACGGCGGCCCCAAGTCCAATCGCCTTACCGCCCGCATCAACGATGCCCTCCCCATCCGCTTCACCGACGAGGCTATCCTGCTGGGAGAACGCGAGTTCCGGGGCGAAGATGTGGGCCTCAAGATGTGCTACCCCAATCCCCTCAACCCGGAGCGTTATGTGGTCATCTTCGCCGGACTGACCTGGAAGGGCACCTGGGGCATTAACTCCCGCTTCGGCAATTGGTTCGACTGGGGCATATTCGACGACCGCAACTGGTTCGACTTCGGCATCTTCGACAGCCGCACTCAGAGTCCAGAGACCTGGCTGGCGGTGGGGTTTTTCGACCAGGATTGGCAACTCAATCCGCGCTACATCTTTTACGGAGACCCCCAAATGCGGGCCGAGGTGGTGCCCCGCAAGGTGCCGGAGAAAACGGTCATCGAACCGGCGGAGGTGGTGTACCTCAGCGACTTCGTGCCCAAACGCATCGTGCAGGAAAAAGGCACCGTAGGCTTCGACCAGAGTTTCGGCGGTTATCCCATTACCCTGGGCCAGCGGCAGTTCGCCAAAGGGCTGGGCGTGCACCCCCAGGCGGAGGTGGTGTACGACCTCGGCGGGAAGTTCCGCACCTTTGAGGCCTACGTGGGCATTGACCTGGAGGGGGCGGAAAAAGTCAGCCGGGCGCGAGAGGATGCGGAGAAGGTGGAATTTCAAGTTTACGGCGATGGGAAACTGCTGGCCAGCACGGGCATTATGCGGTGGAACTCGGCCCCCCGGCACATCTACCTGTCGGTGGAGGGAGTGAAAGAACTCAAATTGGTGGCCGCGCGACGGGACGGTCGGAAATGGCTTTTCGGCCACGCCAGTTGGGGTTTGGCCCGGCTGGAGGGCCTGCACCGCCCTCAGGTAATGCCCCCCTACCAGGGCGGCTATGAGGAACTGAGTTTGGAGGGCACCTGGCTGCTGGAGCCGCTGGAATTGGGCCAGGGCGCCGAGGGAGCGGTGTACGAACCCAGCCCTTATGTACCCCGGGACCTGCCCGCCCTGGTGCCCGGTACAGTGCAGGCGGCTCTGATGGCCCAGGGGCGGCTGCCCAACCTCTACACCGACCAGAACGCGGAACAGGCCCGGTGGGTGGAGGAAAAGGAATGGTGGCACTATCGGTGGGCTGAGGTGCCCGCAGCCTGGCAAGGGCGAGCGGTGCAGTTAGTCCTGGAGGGCGTCAACTACCAGGCCGATGTGTGGATTAACGGGCGTTCGGTAGGCAGCGTCACCGGGATGTACCAGCCGGGCAAGTTGGAGGTGGAAGATGTACTGAACTACGGCGGGCGGAACTTCTTCGCCCTGCGCGTCGTGGCCGCACCCACTTCCTGGACCCATCCCCCCGGCTCCTACCGTCGTCTGCCTCGCGCTCAGGCCCTCATGCCGGGGCTGTTCTACGGACTAAAGGAGGCTCCTTCCCTCCTGCCCCTCGGACTGTGGGGCCGGGTTTTCCTCCGCGCCACCGGCCCCGTCCGCCTGGCCCCACCACGGGTGGAAATAGGAGGCGAGGGAGGAGGGAGGAAGGAGGGGGCCTGGATCGTCGTCCACGCGGTGGTGACCAACCTGGCCGAGGAATCCCTTCCCGCCGTACTGCACGGGGAAATAAAACCAACAAACCGACCGGTCACCTTCACCGCCCCCCTGACTTTGCAGCCCGGCGAGGAACGGGAGGTCAAGGTGCGGGTGGAAATCCCGGAAGCGCGCTGGTGGTGGCCACATGATTGGGGAGAGCAGCCCCTCTACCGCCTTAACCTGTGGGTAGAGGCTCCAAGGGGAGTGGTTTCCGACCGACGCTCAACCACCTTCGGCCTGCGCACCGTGTCTCTGGTTCCGGCAATGGGGATGCCCAGCGGGGACCGTACCTCCCACAGGGCATTTGCCCTTAATGGCCAGCCCCTCGATTTGCGGGTTGCGGTGTGGGTGCGGCCGGATTTGCTGCTGCGGGAGGAGGCGGCACGGACGGAGCAGTTAATCCGCCTGGCCCGGGAGGCTGGCTTTAACGCCCTCCGGGTCTGGGGGGGAAGCGGGCCGGAAACAGAGGCCTTCTACGACCTGTGCGACCGCTACGGAATGCTGGTGCTGCAGGACTTTCCGCTGGCCCAGGCGGATTACGGTTCCCTCCCCCTGGAACCCTTCGCTCAGGCCGCAGCGGCCCTCGTGCAACGGCTGCGCAACCACCCCAGCCTGCTCCTCTGGATTGGCGGCAGCGGCCTCAACCCGGACACGCCCGGCAACCGCCGGGTGTTGGCCCGCCTGGCACAGGTAGTTGCCCAGCAGGACCCAAGGCGGCCTTTCCAGCCGGTCGCAGCGGAGACCGGGGTGGATACTTTTTGGTTTCCCCAGACCGGCCCCACGCCCTATCAGACCTTCTGGACTGCCGTTTCCCTGTACAACCTGCCCGCTGTGCTGGCCGCGCCCTTCGCTCCGGGGCAGTTTCTCCGCGACAAACTGTGGCCCTTCTCCGCCCGCTGGGAGGCCCACGGCGCCCGCCCCGAAGCCACCGTCCCCGTGTGGAGCGACTACGGACCCGCCCACGACGCCGCCGACTACGTGCGCAAAACCCAACTGGCTCAGGCCACTGCCTACCGGCGCTGGCTGGACCTTAGGCACGCCCAGGCCGCATCCGCGAAGTTCACCCCGCCCAACGAAACTTCGTTAATTCAGGGCCACATTCCGCATTCCGCGCTCTCCAACTTCGTCCTGTGGCGTTTAAACGACCCCTGGCCCTGCTTTTCGCCCAGTTTGGTGGATTGGTACGGGGTGCCCAAGCCCGGTTACTACATGGTGAAGCGGGCCCTGCGGCGACCCTACCTGTTCGCCGTTTCTGAACGGACGCAGTGGACGGCGGGGGAGGAGTTCACCGCCGATGTGTGCCTCTGGCCTGAGGGCACCGGAGAGGAGCAGACGGTCACCGCCACCCTCCTGCGGACCGATTTGACCGTTTTGCACCGCGAGACCTACACTCTTTCCGCGGCGCAAAACCAGCCGAGGGCCACTCCACAGCCCTTGGGCACCTTACGCTGGCGGATTCCCGACTACTTCCCGGAGACCACCCTGCTGCTGAGGCTGACTTTAGAGGCCCCCGCAGAGGCGCCGGAGATGATACCCCCTTACCCCGAGGAAGAGGAGTTCTACGGCGAAAGGGAAGTGGGCCCGGGGCCTTCCCCGCTCGTCTTCCAGGCGGACAACCTCTACTGGTTTGGGGTAGCCCCTCGGCGGTACTTGACGGCCCGGCTGCGGGTACTGTGGGCAGGTGCGGAGGGGCCGGGCCGACGGGAGTTGTGGGCCTATTTGGAGCGGTGCGGGGTGCTGGTCTCTTCCTGGAAGGCGGGGGCGAACCCCGTTGGCTACCACGCGCTCGTTCTGGGCGAGACGGCGGACGGCCAGGTGCCCTTCACCGAAGCGGAGCAGGAACAAATCCAGCGGGTTGTGGAGAGCGGAACGGGCCTGCTCTTCGACGGCGCGCTGGCCTGGCTGGCAGGCACGAGGCTGGAATCGCTGCTTCCCGTGTACGCCTACCAGCCCCAAACGGCCCTCGGGCCCCACGCACCCAAGTTCCTAATTCCCTCCCATCCGGTCCTAACCGCAGTGGACCCGAAGGCCTGGCCCTCCTCCCCCGCCAGTGCCTATTTTGAACTGCGCAGCAAGGCCACCGTGCTGGCGGAATTGGGGACGGGACTGCCCTTGCTGGTGGAAAGTGCAGCGGGGCGGGGACGGGTACTGGCCTTCCTGACCACACCGGCGTACCGCCGAACTCTGCTCCTCTGGCCAGAGCGGAAGAAATTCTATGCTGCCCTGCTGGGCTACTTGGGCAAACTGCCCTACACCGCCTTTGCCGAACTGCTTCAGACCCAGGTCCGGCCGCCTTTCGCCGGCCTGGCCGAGTTGCCGGAGGTGGACCTGGAGGTATCCGTCACCGAGCCTCTAAGTACCCTTGCCCCTACCGCGCCCCTCACCTTTCCGATAACGGTGGAGAACCTCACTGAGGACCCCGTGCTGCAAGTGGTTCTGTCCCCGCGCGACCTGCCCTCCGGCGTGCAAGCCCTCTTCAGCGACAACTGTTTTCCCCTTTTCCCCACCCAACGCAAAACGGTGGAAGTGACCCTGAGCCTATCCCGGCGGGCCTTTGGCTCAGCCAAAATCAAAGTGGCCATAGGCGGCTGGAAGGTAAAAACGGAGACGGTGGAGGTAAGGGTGGAGTTGGGAGAAGTGTGATATAATCCTTTCTGGGGATAGGACCATGGCCATTTTGACCTTCCTGCACACTAACGACCTCCACCACCGCTTGACCCTGACGACGGCAGAGCGGCTACGGGGGCTGAAAGCGAACCAATCTCCTGCCCTGCTGCTGGACGCTGGAGATGCCGTCGGCTGCGGCAATTTGGACTTTCGGCCCTGGGGCGAGCGGGTACATGACCTCATGAACTTGGCTGGCTATGACGGAGCCGCGCTGGGCAATCGGGAGTTCCACCCCTGGGTCTGGCCGCTGCGGTGCACCCTGAAGCGGGCCCGGTTTCCCTTCCTCTGCGCCAACCTTCGCTTGCGGGCAACGAATTCACCCAGCCCTCAGTTTCCCCCTGAAGTGCGTCCCTTTGTGCTCTTTACGCGGCCGGAGGGCCTCACCGTAGCCGTGTTCGGTTTGGTGGTGGAAATGGTGCGACCGGGCACCTGGGGAGCGCGGTTGAGCCAGTTAGTATGCGCAGACGCGGTGGAGACGGCGCGGCAATTGGTGCCTACCTTACGGGCCCAGGCGGAAGTGGTGGTGTGTTTGTCACATTTGGGCCAGCGGCGGGAGCGGGAACTGGCCGCCGCGGTAGAGGGAATAGACCTGATTATCGGCAGTCATTCTCATACCCCCCTTCCTGAGCCAGAGCGAGTTAAAGGCACCCTTATCGCCCAGGCGAAGCCCTATGCGCAGGCAGTAGGACGGGTGACTGTGGAGGTGGGCAATGAGGGCCTTCGCCTGCTGAGGGGGGAACTGATGCCGCTGTAAGGCTAGCGAGTTTCCATTTTCAAATGGGACGCACTTG
>DTZQ01000157.1 GCA_012961305.1 Armatimonadota bacterium
AAGGCGATGCCGCCGTGGGGCGGGGCTCCGTACTCGAAGGCTTCCAACAGGAAGCCAAAGCGGTCGCGGGCCTGTTCCCGGGTCAGGCCAATAATTTCAAAGACCTTTTCCTGCAAATCCCGGCGGTGAATGCGGATGCTGCCGCTGCCCAACTCCGTGCCGTTAAGCACCAGGTCGTAAAGATTGGCCCGCACGCGCAGCGGGTCAGTATCCAGTAGGGGAATGTCCTCCGACCGGGGACTGGTGAAGATATGGTGCATAGGAGCGAGGCGCTGCTCCGTTTCGTCCCACTCGAACAGGGGAAAGTCCACCACCCACAGAAAGTCGTAGCGGTTGTGGTCCCGGAGGTCGAACCGGGCAGCCATATCCAGGCGAAGTCGCCCCAGGGCTTGAGCGACTATTTCCGGCTGGTCAGCGACGAAGAACAGCACATCGCCAGGCCGAGCGCCCAGGCGTTCCACCAGGGCCCACTGCACGGATTCGTCAATAAACTTGAGTATCTGCGACCGCAGGCGGCCCTCCTCGACGGCAATCCAGGCCAACCCCTTGGCTCCGTATTCGGGACGGCGTACCTGCTTGGCCAATCGGTCCAAATCAGCGCGCGAAAGTCGTCCTTGCGCCGGCACACAAATTCCCTTCACCTGCCCTCCGGCTTCCAGAGGCTCCCGAAAGACCCGAAAGTCCACTTCTCGCACCAAATCGCTTACCTCCACCAACTCCAGGCCAAAGCGGGTATCCGGTTTATCAGTGCCGAAACGGGCCAGGGCCTCCTCATAGGAGAGGCGAGGGAAGGGCGGTTGCACCTCAATGCCCACCAGAGAAAACACCCGCTGCATGAGCCCTTCGACCAGAGTGAGCACATCCTCCTGCTCCACGAAAGACATCTCCAGGTCAATCTGGGTGTGCTCCGGCTGGCGGTCGGCCCGCAGGTCCTCGTCGCGCAGGCAGCGGGCCAGTTGGAAATAGCGGTCTACCCCGGCCACCATCAGGGTTTGTTTGATTAACTGGGGCGACTGGGGCAGGCAGTAGAACTTGCCCGGATGGAGGCGGCTGGGAACCAGATAGTCCCGGGCTCCTTCCGGCGTGCTCTTGATGAGCATAGGGGTTTCTATTTCCACAAAACCCTGTTCCGTCAGATATTCCCGCACCGCGCGGGCGGCTTCGTGTCGCAATCGCAGCCGTCGCAGCATAATCGGACGGCGCAAGTCCAAGTACCGATACCTCAACCGCAGACTTTCGTCCACCTCAATTCCGTCCTCGATGAGGAAGGGTGGGGTGCGGGATTCGTTGAGGATTTCCACCCGGCGGGCCCGGACTTCCACTTCGCCCGTGGCCAGTTTGGGGTTGACCGTCTCCGGCGTGCGGCGGGCCACCGTTCCTTCCACCGACAGCACATATTCACTGCGCACCAGACGGGCTACGGCATGGGCCTGGGGCGACTCGGACGGGTCACATACTACCTGCACAATGCCCTCCCTATCCCGCAGGTCAAGGAAAATGATGCCGCCATGGTCCCGCGTCCGGTGCACCCAACCCATGAGGCAAACCGGCTGGCCTACCTGCTCCACTCTAAGCGCACCACAGTAATGTGTCCGCTTCATCTTGCCTAACCACGGCCTCCCACCCCGATACTTGATACGGGATACTGGCATCCAGCATAGAGTTACTTAGCCCCTCACAACACTTCTGTTATTATTGTAATACAGATGCGGGATTTCGTCAAGTTAGGTCGGGAAGTTTATGTAAGATGCAACCCAAGCAGGAACTCACGGTTGTCTAACGAACACCAAACTGTATAAACCAGACAAAGGAGAACGCCACATGAACCTGCGCGTGGCTGTTGTGGGAACGGGGTTCGGGCGCGCGTTTGCCCACATTTTTCGGGACCATCCCGATTGCCAAGTGGTTTGCATCTGCGACCTGCATAAGGACCGGGCCGCTGAGGTGGCGAAAGAGGTTGGTGCGGAGAGGGTGGCGGGCGAACTGAAAGAAGTATTGGCCATGTCCGATATAGAGGCGGTGGCAATTTTCACCCATGCGCCGCGCCATGCGGAACACAGCATCGCTGCCCTGCGGGCCGGGAAACACGTCCTCTGTGCGGTGCCCGCAGCCATCACGCTGGAAGAGTGTGCCCAACTGGTGGAAACGGTGCGCGAAACGGGCCTGGTCTATGCCAACGCCGAAACGAGTTTCTGGCGACCAGCAACGGCCCAGTGCCGCCAGTGGTATCGGGAAGGGCGTTTCGGGCGCATCGTTTACATGGAGGCGGAATATCTACACGACCACAGCACACTGGTAGGAATAACTGCCAGTCCCCCCGAATACGGGGGAAAGAACTGGCGCGAGGCCGGCTTCCCGCCGTTCCTCTACCCCACCCATTCCACTGGGCATCTTTTGGGTGTGACCGGCGGGCGGCTGGTGGAGGTTACGGCCTATCCTTCTCCTATCCCCGACGATGAGGTGTTCCGCGCGGATACGTACTGGAAGTGTCCCTTTGGCAACGCAGTGGCCCTCTTCCGCACGGATGATGGCGTACCGGTGCGTATTATGGAGATGCGACGGATTGCCTACGAGTGCGTGGAGAAATTCTCAATTTACGGACAGAACTTCAGTTTCGTTTCCCCGCTCGCCGCAGGCTGGGAATCGAACTACCGCCTTTTCTCGCGGGAGGCCAACGGACGAGTGGTGGGGCCCAACTACTGGCCCCGCCGGGCGCTGTACGCTCCTCTGCCGGAACCGCTGGTCAAGTACACCTACGGCGGGCATGGAGGCTCCCATCCCTATATTGTGGAGGACTTCGTACGGGCCCTGCGGGAGGGAGTACCGCCCCAGGTGAACGTTTACGAGGCGGTAGCCTACTGCGCACCGGGAATCGTTGCCCATCAGTCCTGCTTGCGCGACGGCGAGCGGTTGAAAATCCCTCAGTTCGGGCGGATAGAATAGGCAATTGGGCTGAGTCAGACCTGCCCCAGATTGAAATCTTGGGCCAAGGTTACCAAGTGGGTGGGGAACCGACTTAACCAACTTCCGCTGGTTTGGTAAAGG
>DTZQ01000158.1 GCA_012961305.1 Armatimonadota bacterium
CATAATGAGCACCGATACACCTTTTTCCCGAAAGAAACGCACCAACTTCCGATAGCGGGGCCACAGGAATTCTTTTACCATTTGGGGGGAAATCATGGAGGCCGTTTTATAGGCCATGTCCTCATTGAAGTAGACGTAGTCCACGTCCACCTCACGGAGAGCGCGTTCCAGAGTGGCAATGGTGAAGTCGGCCACATATTCCATCATTTCGTGCACCAGCCGGGGGTCGTCATAAAACAGCCGACACAGGCCCTCGAAGCCTACCCAATCCCGCACCCGCCAGAACATAGATTGGATGGTCAAACCGAGGACGAAGGGGCGGTTTCGCCAGCCAGGTAAACGCTCTTCCCAGTCGGCTGGGTAGCGTTCGGGGGAATGGGGGTCGTAGCGTTTTATCATCTCCCGGAAGTCAGCCTGGTTCTTTACCGGGAACTCAAGCCAGGTTCGAGTGACAAAGCCAGGGGTGGGGTCCTGCTTGAAATCGAGACGTTTGGCCCCCAAATAGTCAATCCATATCTTGTGCCGCTCTGTCTCCTCCAAAACTATTTCCTCGAAAGGAGGTACAGGGCCGAGGTTGATGGGCAGGCCCTCCCAATGGTCCATTCCTACGAACTGGGCGAAGTTAAGGTCCTGGGGCAGGCCTTGCCTGTACCAGGCCTTGAATGTGGATTGACGCGGCCCCCCAAAGCGATAAGGAATGCGGTCCGGGGTGCCAAAGAGCATGGTTTCTAAAAACCGTTCTCGGGGTGTCATGGGCTGGGCCTCCTTTTTTCCATATCTTCGCTAACCAGCAGGTCAAATCCTGCACCACTTTACAAAACCGCAGAGATATGTTATAATAGTGCTTTGTCATTGGCCGGTGGCTTTTATGGTCTATGGCTACATTTCCTCCTAATTGTGGTGCCCTTGCTAACCAAATAAGCGTGGAAGCGGGAATTTTAACCGCCGGGGGTTTAGGAGGTGCAGGGGTTGGGTATAACTTTCCTGTAACTTAGATTTAACGGGAGTGTAAGAAAAAATCTCAAAGGGGAGGATGGTGACAGGAACGATGCGTCTAAATGGCGACAGCGTTGTCGAAAAAGTATTGCGGCCCGACAACGCCTTAGAGGTATTAGGGGGTTCGGGTTCGGAGATGGCCGACCAAGCGGATGCTGAGGAAATAGTGGATAACCAGCCCCAGGAACAAACGGTTCCTGCTGAAAGGTCTGCGGATGAGGGCCCCTTATCTTCGCCGGAGGAAGCGGTAGAAGAGGAGGGGGGCGAGGCAATGAGCAGCATGGATGACATTGACCTCGATGAATATGCAGATGCTATGCAGGACCTGCGGGAAGGGGACATTGTTCGGGGCATCGTGGTACAAGTAGATGAAGACGGAGCGATGGTGGATGTGGGCACCAAATCTGAGGGTCTTATTCCCCGCGCGGAAGTGGAGGCTTTGGGCCCGGACGAATTGGAGCGGGGCAAGGAAATTGAGGTATATGTGGTGCGCATTGAGGACGAGGAAGGTAACCTCATCCTTTCCAAACGACAAGCGGATTACGAACGCAGTTGGCGGGAAATCATTCAGGCCAAGGAAGATGGACGGATTATCACTGCTACGGTAACCGATGCCGTGCGGGGAGGGCTGTTGGTGGATTTGGGAGCATATGGTCAGGGGTTCGTTCCTGCTTCCCACGTGAGCCTCAGGCGACCGCGCAACCTTAGCAGTTACGTCGGACAGTCCTTGCGGCTGAAAGTAATTGAGGTGGACCCCAAGCGGAAGCGAGTGGTCCTTTCCCATCGCTTAGTGGTGGAGGAAGAACGGGCCCGCACCCGGGAGGAGACGTTAGCCTCGCTGGCGGAGGGACAAATCCGCGAGGGGATAGTACGACGCTTAACTGATTTTGGAGCCTTTGTGGACCTGGGGGGAGTAGATGGGTTGCTGCACATCAGTGAAATGTCCTGGACTCATATCAATCATCCCTCAGAGGTGCTGAAAAAGGGCGACAAAATCCAGGTAATGGTGCTCAAATTCGACCGGGAGGAGAACCGCATTTCTTTAGGCCGACGGCAGTTGTTGCCTGACCCTTGGCGGGAAGTACCTCGTCTCTATCGGGAAGGACAAGTGGTACGCGGAGAAGTTACTCGGATTGTCCCTTCAGGGGCTTTTGTCCGGTTGCCCAATGGTATTGAAGGATTTGCCCCGGCTTCGGAGTTAGGGGTCAAAAAGGGCAAAAAGTTGGAGGACACTATCTCCGTCGGGGAAGAGATTGAAGTGAAAATACTCCAAATCCGTCCCGAGGAACGACGTATTGTACTGAGTAAAATCCAAGCAGAGGAGGAAAAGGCCCGGCGGGAATACAGTACGTATTTGAAGGAACGCCAGACAGAGGCGCGGCGGCCTACGCTGGGAGATGTTTACGGTGACCTGCTTCGGGAGCGTCGGGCGCAAGTGCAAAAGGCCACGGAACCCGAGGAAGGCGAGGAATCTTCCTGAAAGCGGGGAATTTTTTCCGCGCCTGGGCTTTACAAACGCCGTGATTTGTGATATAATGAGGGGCCGTCAGAGGCGCAGAGTCAATCCCTTAGGTCGGAGCAGTATGCATGCTTATGCTTCCGGTGGGAAAGGCGGAAAGAGGGCCTGCTCAGGGCGTTCCTCCTCCCTGCTTGGCTGTCCTTAGGAATACAGAACTATCCGGCGGACCTTGGGACATCAGCATGGAGGGTTGGAAATCGTGAGTGGGCCAAACAAAACATCAGGCGTTCTCTTTTCCTTAGGGGTGCTGGTTACTCTCCTCGTTCTCTCTTTGGGGATGCCTCAAGGGGCTGCTCGGTCGCCTATGGGGGGAGTAGTTAGCGCCGGGAGAGAGTTATCTCTGGCGGCTGCTCCGCGACATGAGTTGGTGGGCGAACAGGGGCCGGCCTTTTTCTATCCGCAGCGGTGGCGCGCCCGCCAGGCCTTGCCTCAACTGGAAATAAATCTGACCAATAATCCCGCCGATGACGTTCACCCTGCTTGGTCGCCCGATGGTCAGACCATCGCTTTCAGTTCCAACCGGGACGGAACCTATGACATCTGGTTGATGAATCCCGATGGGTCGAACCTGCGTAAATTAACCGATGACCCCGGCAATGCCCGCTACCCCGCCTGGTCGGCCTCCGGCTCCCGCTTGGCTTATACCTCTGACCGGGAGGGAATTAACGACCTTTATTTCCTCGACCTGACTACTCGGCGGGAGCAACGCGTCACCCAAAATTTGGGCAATATTACCCATCCTACCTGGTCTCCTTCGGGGG
>DTZQ01000159.1 GCA_012961305.1 Armatimonadota bacterium
ATGATGGCAATCACCACCAGCAGTTCAATCAGGGTGAACCCTCTCGCTCGTCTCATCCTTTCCTCCCAATTTGTGTCACGATTTTTTAAATGGTAACACCATTATAGCACAAATCCAGTTCAATGTCAAGAGGGAATCAGCAAAAAGTTAGGCCGAGGGTTAAAATTTTTCGGGCACGAACAGGCGCACCTCGCCGCGCTCTAAGGTGAGGTGATACTCCCTCTGGGGCGGGCCGTCCGCGTTCCAGAGAATCAGAGGTCGGGGCAGGTGCACGGTACGCTCGCCTTCCTCCGAGGCAATGAGGGCCACACAGTCCCGGGCGGCGTACACCACGTCCGGGCGGTCGCTGTAGAGGTGTACGCCGGCCGACCGAGCCAGAAATCGCAGCCATTCCACCGGCAGCGGCGCCGTGCCCACGTACACCGAAGTCCAGCCATTTTCTTCTTTCACCGCCAGGGCCGGCTGCCCATTGTCCGCCCATACCCCCCACACCTTCGCCTCCGGGTCAATCACCACGAAACGCGGCCAGTGTTTACCCGGCAGGCCGAAAGGGGGCAGGGGCGCAAGTTTCCCCTGTCGGTCGTCCTCGGCCTTGATGAGCATCTCCCCCGGCTCCCGCACCAGTTCCAGGCGCAGGCCGGTCAGTTCCGCTACCCGCTGGGGCGCGAGGCCCTCCGGGGCTACCAAGCCCGGCGCGTAGAACCACACTACCGTCGCCCCGGAACCGCTCGTCGCCGCTTGCAAAGCCTCCTTCTCTGCCTCCGTCAGGGCAAAACAGTTGACCACCAAAATCAGCCGATACTGTCGGGCAACCTCTGGGGTGAGGTCGTCGTGGTAGAGGAAGTCCACCGGCGCCCCTAAGCGGTGCAGGCTGCGCGACTGGCAGCGCAGGAACCAATGTCCGAACAGGTCGTACTCTCCCTCGCCCGGCACTGCTTTCCAATGGGCGGTGGCGAAGAAACTCTCCACGTCGTACACCGCCGCCACCTCCGCCACCGAGGACAAATCCCATTGGGCCCGCCGCTGGCCCAGTTCGTTGAAGCGGCGGAAGTCCCGCAGAAAGGTTTCGTCGGCGTACCAGCCCGGCCCAATGTCGAACAGCCAGCCGGCCGTGCCTTGAGCCATCAGTTGGGCCAAATCCCGCTGGAGAATGCGCCGACTGCCCTCCATGGTATCGCCGCCCGGCCCGCCAAAGCCCATCCTCTCCGGCTGGAACTCCAACCCCGTGCTGGGGTCCATCTCGGCGAAGTAGAGTTTACCGTGCCGCTTGGCCGATTCCACCAGCACCCGATAACCTCCGTCCCCGCCGACGCCCCGCCCCCGGCCCAGCCAGTTGCCAGCCGCATCGTAGGCGTCCCCCTGGTAACTGTACGGACAGGCGAGAAAATCTATGTCCGGGCTGTTCAGCACCTTCAGTGGGGCCAAGTGTCCGCCCTCCTGAATCCACAGGTTTTCCAGCAGGTAGGCGTAAAACGCCCCACAGAGAACCCGCCGACTGGTCTCCTCCTTCACCACGCGGGCAAAGTGCAGCAGCGTCTCCGCGCCCAAAGCGTGGAAACGGCGGTAGTACTCGATGACCGCTCGCTCCTGGGCTGGGTCGCGGAACAGGCCAAAGGCCGTCCGCAGCCGCTCTTCCAATGTCGGCGTGTACCCGCCGCAGGCGCGCCGCATGGGCTCACTCACGTCCGGCACGTACCGCGCCCCGAAATAGTGCCACTCGCCGTAGATGCCGTTGGCAATCTGGTAGCCCAGCACGCGGCTGCGCAGGGGCGAGTGCTCCACGAACCGCAGGAAGGAGCGCAGGGCCGCGGTGGTGTCCCGCCGCCAAACTTCCGAAGCCAGGGAGATGCGTTTGGTCCCTCCAAAGCGGTCATTGATGAGGCCGGTGCCGTCAGCACAGCGGATGAGTTCCGCGGGGTGGGCCTCTACCCACCACCCCGGCGCGAACAGGCCCAGGCGTACCAAGAAGCGAGCCTTGGGGTCCAGGTGCACCAGCCGGGTCAACAGGGCCTCAAAGCCGCTCCAGTCGTACTCATTCGGTCCTCGCCAGCCTTGGGCGAGGTTGTAAAAGGGATGGAACTGATGCAGGCCAAAAGCGGCGAAGTCTGGGGCGAACTCCAGCAGGTCGTTGCTCCAGACGAACAGCGGAAAGACCTCCTGCCCATTCACGAACAGCCGGGGCGCGCCCCGCCGGGAACGCACTTCGGCCCGGGCCGGGGGCTCGCTCCGCAGCCGGGCCAGCAACTCCCGCGGGACAGGCAGGGGGAAGTACTCGGCGATGTTACCGGTGCCGTACCAGGGGCCAGCGTAAACGTCCCCCACGTCCACCGCGGGCTTCCAGTCGGAATCGTCGAAGTCCAGTCCTTCCCACCCTTCCACCCTCCGGTCGGACGACTTCCAACTAATGTCCGAGCGCAGCACCAACGGCTCTCCGGTGGGGAGGGTGAGGCGCAACTCCACTAACAGTCCGGCTGGGGCGATGGCGTTGAACACCTCGGCTGCTAACACGTTACGCCCGACCCGGAGCAGGTCGGTGACC
Source organism: Armatimonadota bacterium (assembly GCA_012961305.1). GTDB lineage: Bacteria > Armatimonadota > UBA10988 > UBA10988 > DTZQ01 > DTZQ01. The sequence goes on from DTZQ01000159.1 coordinate 2,540, forward strand.
TCGTGCTCCCGAATGACCGGCTGCCCGCCGCGGCTCACTTCCTGCCCGTTGAGGAAAAGGGTGTAGGCATCGTCGCCCGTGACCAGTAACCTGGCCTGCTGGGGAGCGGTCGGCAGGTCGAAAGTCCGTCGGAACCAGCGTTTAACCTGAGCGGCCACGAGTGGCTCTGGGAACCAAATCCAATGCGGCACGGTCTCCGGTTCGCCCCGGGCCAGCCGCTGGCGGTAGGTCCACGAATGCCGCCGACCGCTGCCCACGTAGGGCGAATGGCGCAGACCAAATACGAACCGCACCCGTTGGTTCGGCTCCCCATCGAAATAGGCACACTCCTCCGTCTCTGCGGGCAACACCTCCCCGTACAGCCCGATGCGCGTCTCTCCTGTGCGGTCGTGGATTTCCCAATAGTACCTGCCCGGCGGCCGGGCGGGGAGGAGGTAGAGGGTCACGCGAGCGTTGTCGGGGATGTCCCGAAAGGCCTTCCGTCCCCACAGCCGCCTGCGGGCCGGCGAGTCCCACAGGGAAAGGGTGAACCCGCCCTCGTTGTCGTTCCAACTGGGAGCACTCACCCACAGGATGTTAAAGGGCTCTGAGGCGGTGAACACCTGGCCGAGCCGGTGGTAATCGTTCAGCGGGAAGGCCCGTCGCTCCACCGACGCCGAAGCGACCCAGGCCACCGCTGCCATCGTTCCCCAGAGCAGAGAAGCCATGGACCTTCCTCCCGCTTCGAGTTGGTCCTATTATACTTTGCCGGGTCAGCCTCAGTCAAGGGAAAAATGGAGGGGCGCGGCCAGCAGCCGGCCGCCAGGGCGTACAGGCCCAGGGCCAATAATACCACCCGGCTGAAACCAAAGTGAATAGCCAGCAAAGTGGCCAGTACTGCACTCAGCACCGAGGCGCAGCCGTTAATGCCCCAGGCCCAGGGAATTAAGGCCGGCGCCTCCGTTGCCACCCGTCGCAGGCCCAGGGGAAAGGGCATGCCCATGAAGAAAGCCAGCGGAGCTATCAAGGCCAGCGAGAGGAGAATCCGCCCCGTGTCCGGCAGGCCCCGCGTCCAGCGGAATATTTCGTCTAACCCCCACAGGTACACGCTCGCCGTGAACAGAATGCCGGTCACCGCCCAGGCAATGGGGCTGACCCGCCGCGCCCGCCGCTCCAATGCCGTCGAGCAGAAACTCCCGGCTCCGGCAAAGACCAAAAACCCGCACAGCACTACGGCAATGGCATACAGCGGATGGCTCAGGAACAGCAGGAACTTCTGAATGAAGGCCATTTCAATGAACAGGAAGGCCAACCCCAAAGCGAGGAAGTAGAGAAACACCCGCCCTTTGGACCCCGCTTCGGTCGGCTCGCGCTGCAGGGCCAACAGCGGCAGCAAAATGAGCACTACGCTGACTACTACCACCTGTACCAAAGCGGCCACCAGGACCACATAGCCCCACTCCGCGAACAGCACCCACTCCCGTCCCAATCGCTTCCACAACTGGGGCAACGACTGCCACTTGAAGAAATGGAAGAAATAGGGGCGGTCGTCCGTCGCCGGCTCCAAGTAAAAGGGCGAGTGGGCAAAGAAGGCTTCCCGGTCGCCGAACAAGATGGCCTGGGCGGCCTGGTAGTAGGGCGCGCCCTCCAGCCAGTTGTACTGGTTGGCTTCCTCCGCCCGCAGGCCCGGCAGGTAAATCAGGTCAAAGGAGCGCTCGTCGCAGAACTTGCGTGTCGCTGCACACTCTTCCGACCCCAGCGGAGAGCGGCTAACCACCAGCGTACTCGTCTTCCAACTGCGGATGAAGACCAAATGCTGGGCCGGCTCCGCCACTCCCTGGGCCTCTAAAGCGGCCACCGCCGTTGCCAGCAGTTTCAACCCGTCGCGGGGTGGGAACTTCAGCCAGCGGGTGATGCTCAGCATCCCTTCCGGTTGCAGGCGGCGGAAGAAAATCCGCAGGGCCTCTACGGTGTAGAGGTAAGACTCGCTGAGGGCGTAGACGCCCGCTGAAGACGCGCTGAAGGAATCCAGCAGGGCCAGTTGGATGAGGTCATATTTTTCCCGCGTTGTTTCCAGGAAACCCCGCGCCTCCGCCACGTACACCTGCACCTCAGGCTGGTCGTAGAGGTGGTCTGCAAAGTCGCCCTGCTCACCGCGTACCAATTGGACGACCTGCGGATTTAGTTCCACCGCCTCCACCCGTTCTGCCCGGTGGTAGAGGGCTTGCAGCACATCCGTCCCCCCGCCTGCTCCCAAGACCAGCACCCGTCGCGGCTGCCGCAGGTGATAGGGCAAAGCCGAGGAGAGGTAGTCCAGGTACTCCAGTCGGGTCCGGTCCCCCTCCCAGTGGACAAGGGCACTCAGAGAATCGGCATCGGTGAACAGGGCCCGTTGGGGTGGCAGGGAGCCGAAATAGTTGAGGCTGAGCCCTGGCGCGTGGCGAATGGCCGGACTGGATACCACATGCAGCAGGCCCAGCGGGCTGAAGCGTTCACTTAAAATTCGCGCCTGGGGAAGCAGAAGCGTGGCCGGCAGGGCCTTGTAGGGGGAAATGTTCAGGGTTAAAGGATGCAGAAACCCGAAGAAGGCCAAATAGGCCACTCCGCCTAAGGTAATGGCCAAGCGGGTGCGCGCAGTGCGGCTGAGCACCCAGGCGGAGGCCAATCCGGTGCAGGCCACAGCCAGCAAACTCTGGGCGGGTCGTATTAGGAACAGCACCCCCACACTCAGCAGCGCTCCGCTGCCGGCCCCCACCAGGTCGGCAAAGTAGAGCCGCGGCACTTGCGCGGCGAACTTGTGCAGGGCCAGCCCGATGCAGGTAGCCCCACAGAAAAAGGGTACGAACAGGAGCAGGTAGAGGGCCAGGAGGTAAAGTTGCTGGCGCCGGTCCCAAATTATTTCAAAGGGGTTAAAGGGCACTTGCTGGGCCAGAGCAAAAGCCAGGACCGAAGTTCCCGCAAAGGCCAGGCTGAAGGCCAAGTACACCGGTTCAAAGTGGGGCAGCAGACGACGACGGGTTAGGGTGAGGAAGGTGCCGCTGGCTCCGTAGCCTAAGAGGGCGAGGCTGATGACCAGGTAGGCAAAGTGATGCCATTGGATAATGGAAAACAGCCGCGTCAGCAGCACCTCTTGGGCCAAAACCCCCCCGGAGAGGAAGCCGATGGCCCAGGTGAGGCGACGCGGCAGTTCCTCAGAAGAAAGGGAGTTAAGTTTCATTTTTGGTAACCATCTCGAGAAAATTCGCCGCTTAGTTTGGCCCTCACCTCCAACCCCTTCTCCCGCCGGGCAGGAGACCTACCCAGGACAGAAATCTTGGGCTACCGTTACCAAGTGGGTGAGAAACCGGGGGAACCAACTTCCGTTGGTTTGGTAAAGACAGCCCAGAGTTTGAACTCTGGGCCAGAA
>DTZQ01000160.1 GCA_012961305.1 Armatimonadota bacterium
AACCAGCGGCACCAGCAGCAACCCCTCCCACAGCCCCCGGCCCCAAAACCGACAGCGCACCATGACGAAAGCCAGCGGCAGGGCAATCAGCGAGGTAAGCAAGGTGGCCGCCGCCCCGATGTTCAGGCTGTTGACAATGGCCTCCTGCAATACCCGGTCGGTGAGCATGAGGCGGATGAAGGTCAGGGAGACCTTCCCGTCCACGTAGAAGGCCTGCACGAAAACGTACAGCAGGGGGTAGAGCAGAAACACGGCGAAAATCAACCACAGCACGCCCAAGAGCAGCAGCGTGCCCGGCGTGAGGTCGAAATGGCGAGTCAAGCGTTTCCACATGGCGCAGGGTTATTCCTCCTCTAATTCAATGCCCAGCAGGGCCGCGGGAACTTTCAGTTTGGAGATGACCCGCGTCTCCTCCGGCGGCAGGAGGAGGTCTAAGGTCCAGGAAGGTGGTTCGCGTCGGGCCACCAAATAGTTGCCGCTCAGCAAATCTAAGAAGGTAGGTTCCTGGCCTTTTAGGCCCAGGGCCGGTACATCAATGGTCAGAGTCGTGGCCCGGGGTTCGCGGGCCCGATTGCGCAGGATGAGAAACAGGTCCAAACCCCTGCCGTAGCGTTCCACCGCCACGTTGGCATCGCTGCTGCGCACGAAAGGCACGGGTTCCCAACCCACCTCCGCCAGGGCTTGCAGTAAAGGAACATAGCGTTTGAACAGGGGCCGAAGGGGCTCCCAAGCAGAGGAGTCCACCCATCCGGCGGCGCCGGGGAAGACATCCCACAGCAGACAGCGCTTCAGCAGGGCTTCCACTGCAAAGCGAGGCCGCTGCGGGTCTAACAGGTCTGCGGCTAAGAAGGTGAGGGGTTTGTGATAGGCCAGCGCCCGCAGCAATTCCAAATCCTCCTCTTCCGGCAGGGTGCCTTCCCCCACTCCCACCACATCTAACAGAGGCACCAGAAAAGTCAGGGCGGTATTCGGCGGCAGGTTGCCCATCAGCACAGGCCCCTGGGCGTGCAACCAGCGCAGGAACTCGTAATGGCCCCAGGCCGCCAACTGCACCGGGCGCCGGGTGCGCCGACTGTAGGTCAGGGGATAATCCGCCCCAGCGAAATGTTCCCGCCGGTAGTTCTCCAAGTGCCAGCCGCTCCAAGGTTCGGCCAGGGCATCCAGGTAAATGCCGTCCAACGACTTGGTTGGGGCGGTAGACCAGGGCAGGGCCGGCCAGGGCCACCTTTGATAGAGGTAGTGAGCGGGATTAGGGGAAGGCAGGTCAGGGTCCAACTGCCAGGGAAGGAAAGTCCAAACCGCATCCGGCCCCTCCTTCGACCGCCAGACCAACTCATAGGGTTTCCCCTCCGCATCGTACAGTTGGCCCCGGGCAATTATCTCCCGCGTCCTGGCCTCCGGTGGCCGGACAAAGACCGGGTAAAACTCCGGCCCCGCTTCCCTTTCCCATTCCTCCTCCGGCGCTGCGGGCGAAACTTCGACCGACGGGGGAGGCAGCCATTGGCCCCAGGGCATTAGGTGTTCCAGGGCATAAAACTGGTGCTCTCGGGCCCAATCTAAGTGGCGACTGCTGTGCTCGTCGAAACACAGGCCGAAGTCCTCTGGGTCGGTCAGGAGTTCCGGGTCCGCACCTGCGAACCAGGCTCCAAAGCGCTGGACGCGCCGGGTGAAATCCTCCGGAAAAAGGGTGTAGTACCGCTGCCAGGCACTTCGCAGGCCCCAATCGGGGTCTACGCGGTAGAGCACGAAGGAGAAGTCAGCCCGGTGGGGGGATTTCGTGTCCGCGGTGAGGCCAAAGTCGTAGGCGACGAAGAACCCGCGCCCCTGCTCATGTCCCAGGCGACAAACGGTCGGCCAGGAGAGGGGCACCGCCAAAGCGAGGCCCTGCCCCTGGCGGCTCAGACAGGCCACGGGATAGGGTGAAAGCAGATACCCCTCCCCCAACTCCCGCCAATGGGCGTAAATGCCCTTTGCCCCAATGGTACGCGAACGGCTCAACCCATCCCACCATTTCCATCCCTCCGCCGCTAAGGGCAGGACAAAAGCCACGGTGACGGCCCGGTCACGAAGGGCGATGTCCTGTACGGAACCGCGCAGGGAAAAATGGTCGGCCTGGGCGGTGAGGGTCGCTTGCAAGCGCAGTTGAGCGTGCAGGGCGATGCCGTCGAAGGAAATGGTGTCTTCTGCCGTCAGCGTTGCTTTGGTGCGGAAAGGTTCCCACTCCCCAGGGGCGTGTTCCTGCACCTCCAAATCGGCAAAATAGGCCGTGCCAGAGCCAGCGGTGAAAGTGAGTACCAGTTCCAAGTACTGGGCGGTGGGGGCGGTGGTCAGGGTGCGGGTCAGGGGAAACCAGTCCCGGTTGCCGATGGCAGCAGAAAGCAAGTAAGGGGACTGCATGGTTTGCGGCTCAGTCACCACCTCCCCCGCCCGGTTCAGTTGGAACAGGTAAACCACGGGCATTTGCCCCTGTACCCCTTCCAACTTGGCCTTCAGGGTAAAGGTGTAGGTGGTAAAGGGTTTCACCTCCAACCGGCGCCGCAGTTGACCTCCAAACCCCGGCTCCGCCTGCTCCACGCGGGCTACCCAGCGACCCCTCGGTTCCGGCCCCTGCTGGGGGCCTTCCGGCTCTCCGTCCCCAATGACCAGGCTCCAGCCCTCTCCCAACTCCCAGGTTTCATCCACCGGAACAATTCGCGCTGGCGGGTCAACTGCCCGGCCGTAATCGCGCACGAACCAACCCCCAGGCCCGCTTAAGGGTACATCCCGCTTCTGAACCAACAGGAACTCCACCGCTCCGCGGGGCGAAACCGTCAGCAGCAGGCCATCCTGGGTTTCGAGGGTAAAGGCATAGGTCAAGGGGGCCCTTAGAAGGGCCAACGCCAGGCTGAAGCCAAACAAAAGGGGGGTTCGTTTCATGGGCCCTCATTCTGAATTTCCACCCGGTCAATGATGCCCACGATGAGGGTGCGCACGGGGGCGATGTCCACCCCCAAAATCTGCCGTGCCGCCCGGCCCTCCTCGACCACCAAGACAGTTTCCCCATCCCCCGCGCCTACCGTGTCCATGGCCAAAAAAACCTCTCCCGTCGGCTTTAACCACAAGTTGAGTTCCTCGACCAGAATGAGTTTCGAGTTTTCATAGGCCGGCTGTTTGATAGTGGACACTACACTGCCAATGACGCGGCCAATTCTCACTTGGGTTCCTCCCGCTGGAAACGCGGCCGTAAATCCACTCGGTCCACAATGCCCACGATGGAAGCATCCACAGCCGTTTCCGGGTCCGGCATGGCCATGGGAGCTTCGCGGGCGGTTTCGTAAAACACGATTTCCCCTTCGCCCACGCCTACCCCGTCGGCGGCGATGAAGGGCTCACCCGTGGGCCGCAAATGCTCATCTATAGGCTCAATCACCCGCAGGCGAATGCCCACGTATTTCTCATCCTTGATGGTGGCCCAAACCTTACCAATCACCCGGGCGATGTTCATTGGGCTACTCCTTCACTCCAACACCCATTCCTGAGTTCGAGTCTCATAGGTGAGCCGCTGGCCTCGCAATTCGCCTCCTTCCCGCCGGTACAGACGCACCTCCCCCATTACCGCCAAACGGCGAGTGCGGTGGTGCCAAACGGCCTGTTGGGCCTGCAGGGTGAGGCCTTGGGCCCTCGTTTCTGCCCGCACCCCGCCCGTAAGGGTTAAAGTTTGCGCCTCCGGCTGCCACACGGCACGCGGAGCCAGAATGCGGATGAGGTCCCCAGAGTTGCGAAACTCAGCCGCTACGGGGGTGCAGACCAACCGTCCGGGGGCAGTCCAAAGGACGCGGTCGGACTTGACCCGCCAGGTGTGCTCCTCCGTTAAGGAGGTCAACTGCACTGCGGTCAATTGGGCCGTGCGCAGGGCGGTGTCGGCGGCCAAGTTCCTTCCGGTGACCGTGAGGCCACCGCGTTCCAGAGTTACCGGCCCAGGGGCGGTCAACCGGTCGGTGGCTGCCTCCCAAGTTACCTGCGGGGCGGTGAGTACAGTGTCTTCGCGCTCCGCTCGCACCCCACCGGACAGGGTCAGAACTTGTTCGGCGACCTTCCATTCCACTTGCGGAGCAGAAAGGTGGGTCTCCACCGCTTCCGGCCGCAGCACTCCGCGGGCTTCCCGAAGGCGAACAATCTGTTGGGCTGTAAACCGGGCCGTCTGGGCAGCAACGTGCCACAGTTCCTCGCCCTCGGCAGTCCGTTCCCTCACTTCGACGTTTTCCACCTCAGCCTCGGTCAAGGCCGTATCCGCGGTCAATTTGTCGCCGGTAGCGGTAAGGCGGTCTCGCCGGAAGGTTACACCTCCCCAGGCCTGAAACTGGTCGGCGGCCCATTCCCACTTTACTCCCTGAGCGGTGAAGGTGGTTTCGCCCTGTACCACTTTCACCGGGCCGCGAAAGACCAAGGCATTCTCGCTTCGCCGCCAGGTCAGTTCCGGCGCTGTGACCTCCGTAGGCGTCTGGCCCAAATAGCGGCAGGTCACCTCCCGCAGGAACAGAGTTTCCTCCTCTTCCACCCTCTCCGCTGCGGCCAAGCCGGTACGCACGTCCCACAGTGGCTGCCCATCCGAGCCGGGGAGCACCAGGCGCGCCTGGGGCAAGGCCAAGCGAATCTCCGGTTCGGCTTTCGTAGGAGGGGGCAATAGGAGCCGGCGCTGGAACGGCGATTCCCAACAGCCGCCCAGTCCTATCACCCCCACCAAACCGGCGCAAACGAACCAGCGAGGTGACATAGGGGTATTATACTGCACTTCCGCCGTTTCGTCAAATGGCCGGTCCACCAGACCTAAGTTCGTTCCGGGAAAGGAAATCCAGTTGAGAATGCCGAAGCAGGACTGCGG
>DTZQ01000161.1 GCA_012961305.1 Armatimonadota bacterium
CCCCGGAAAACGGAAACGAACCCTACTTGCCTTTTATTGTAAGGCGTTTCTCCTTGCCTGTCAAGGGGAAAGGACAAACGTTCACCGAACAAATCCGGGCAGGCCCACGTTTTCCACGCGAATCGTGGGGGAAATCCGCTCTCGCAGCAGGCGCTCGATGCCCATTTGTAACGTGAGTTGGGACATGGGACAGCCCGCACAGGCCCCCACTAAACGGACTTTTACGGTTCCATCTTCCCCCACGGAAACCAACTCTACATTTCCCCCGTCCGCCTCTAAAGCCGGACGAATTTCACTGAGCACTTGCTCCACTTGAATGTGCAAATCGGATTCTTTACCCATGGTTTATCTCCTTTCGTTGTGTCAGGTTAGCCACAGAATCACCCGGAAAAACACCGAGTTAAAAGTCCTTTCCTACCTCTGAAGTTCGGCGAAATCCCACGCCCTTCTGTGGCCTCTCGTTTTTGAGTTACCCCGCAGGCGGAGGGACAGAGAACGCAACCGCTCCACCAGGGCCGGGAGCACTTCCAAGACAGTATCAATTTCCTCCTCCGTATTGTCTTTGCCCAGGGTAAGCCGGAGCGAGCCGCGGGCTAAATCCGGGGGCAGGCCCAGGGCTAATAGGACATGGGAGGGGTCAGTAGAACCAGAGGTGCAGGCCGAACCGCTGGAAGCCGCAATCCCTGCTGCGTCCAACATTAGCAACAGCGATTCTCCCTCTACTTGGGCAAAACAGACATTAAGGTTGTTGGCCAAGCGTTTGGTAGGATGACCATTGAGTCGCATTTCGGGAATGCGCTCCCGCAGTCCTTGCAGCAGCCGGTCCCGCAGGTGGCGACAGTGGGCTTCAATTTGTGCCCCCCGTTCCCGCATTAGGCGTACCGCCGCTCCTAAACCCACAATCCCAGGTACGTTCTCCGTACCGGCCCGACGTTGGTATTCCTGGGCCCCACCCGTAATCTGAGGCTGGAACTTTATCCTCCGCCGTACATACAGAAACCCCACCCCCTTGGGCCCATAGATTTTGTGGGCCGACATGGAGAGCAAATCTACCCCCCATTCTTCCACGTTAAGAGGTATTTTGCCCACCGTTTGCACTGCATCGGTGTGGAAAGGTATTCCACGCTCTTGGGCCAAGCGACCTATTTCTACCAGCGGTTGGATTACCCCAATTTCGTTGTTGGCATGCATAATGGAAATGAGAATGGTATCCGGCCGAATCGCTTCCGCCACGCTTTCCGGGGATACCAAGCCATCTTGGTCTACGGGCAGGTAAGTTACTTCAAACCCCTCCTTTTCCAAAGCCCCACAAGTATGCAGCACCGCATGGTGTTCAATAGCAGAGGTGATAATGTGGCGACCCCGCGAGCGGTTAGCATAGGCTACCCCTCGCAAGGCCAGGTTATCACTTTCGCTACCTCCACTGGTGAAAATTATCTCCCGCGGGCGGCAACCGATAAAATCCGCCACCAGTTCCCGCACCTCATCTACGGCTTGCCGGGCCCGCCGGCCCAGCAAGTAAAGGCTACTTGGATTGCCATATTCTTCTTGCAAATAGGGCAACATCGCCTCAACCACGGACTCATCGGGGCGGGTTGTGGCCGCATGGTCAAGATATATCATACCTTACTCTCCCCTGCCAATCCTCCTGACAATTTCACGTTGGGTTATTATATCACAAAGCGAAAGGTTGTGCAAGGGTTGAAAAGGGAAAACCCTTGACGCATCGATTTTTTTGCGGTATAATCAGATTTGAGCGAGTTAATAGCGGCTAAAGGGAGGTTCTACTTATGCGCACGGTTGCGGTTCCCAAGCGGTGGCCAAGGGCCAAAGGGAAACCCACAGTTTCCCTCCCCGGCTATCCGGCCGAGGATGGTATCCCTATGTCCGCTACCGAGTTCCACGGTCGCCAAATTAGCACCCTCAGCAACCAACTGGTTGCTTTCTTCGGCTTTGACTCTAACGTCTATGTGGGCACGGATAGTTTCATCTATTACGTGGAGGGCGACCCCACCAAGCGGGTGGCTCCCGATGTGTACGTGGTTTTGGGGGTAGCGGCTCGTCCGGTGCGGCGCAGTTTCTACACCTGGGCAGAGGGGGCAGTGCCTACGGTGGTGTTTGAGTTCCTTTCGGAGCGCACCGAGCGGGAGAACCGGGGGGAGAAGTTGCGGCGTTATTTGGAGGAAATAGGGGTGGAGGAGGTCTTCTTGCATCAGCCGGAGGGGTCGAAACCTTTGGAATTCGAGGGCTGGCGGCGAAGGGAAGGAGCAATAGAGGAGATACCGGCGGATGAGCGCGGGGGACGATACAGTGAAGCGTTAGGGCTATGGTTTGTACCGGAAGAGCAGCCGGACGGGGTGCGATTGTTGCGCCCTTATTTGCCCGATGGACGGCCTTTGCCCACGCTGCAGGAGGCGCAGGAAGAAGCCCGGGAACAAGCCATGTGGCGGCGATTAGTGGAGGATTGGGCCGAAGAGGTGGAGAAGCAAGCGCAGGAAGCAGAACGGTGGGCAAAAGAGGCGGAACGTCGGGCTCGGGAGGAGGCTCAGGCTCGTGCCGAGGCGGAACGTCGGGCTCGGGAGGAGGCTCAGGCTCGTGCCGAGGCGGAACGTC
>DTZQ01000162.1 GCA_012961305.1 Armatimonadota bacterium
CCCCCTTTCCCGCCGCGACTTCTGGGCCATTCTGCGGAGCCTACCTGCGCAGGGTGTCACCGTGTTCGTGAGCACGCCCTACATGGACGAGGCGGCCCAGTGCCAGCGGCTGGGGTTCCTGGCCCAGGGGCGTTTGCTGGCCTGTGACACCCCGGCCCGGCTGCGGGAGCAATTGACCGGGCGGGTACTGGAACTGCGCTGTATTCCTTTGCGGCCCGCTCGGACAGTTTTGGAGGCCCTGCCCCAGGTACATCACTTAGAGGTGTTTGGCAACCGTTTGCACTTGCTCGTGGACGATGCCGCCCGCGATGCGGCCACGGTGGTTGCGGCTCTGGAAGGGGAGAAGTTCACCGTTGCCTCTTGCCGTCCCATCGAACCGAGTTTGGAGGATGTGTTCATCGCCTTGTTGGGAATTCGTTGAGTTCGTAGGCTACCGCCCTGCCACCTCGATGCAGGATATCCCCCGCGGGCGGGGGGAGGGAAAGGGGTGGGAACGACCTTAACGCACTCCACAAATTACCATCGGAGGGTAGGGGAGATGGAAGAGGCCATAGTGGTAGAGGAATTGACCCGCCGGTTTGGGCGGTTCGTGGCAGTAGACCACGTGTCCTTCAGCATTGTGCGGGGCGAGGTTTTCGGCTTTTTGGGCCCCAATGGTTCGGGCAAGTCCACCACTATTCGGATGCTCTGTGGTCTGTTAATGCCCAGTGAGGGCCGAGGCTGGGTGGCTGGATGGGACATCTACACCGAAGCGGAGCGCATTAAAGCCCACATCGGCTACATGTCGCAGAAGTTCAGCCTGTACGAGGATTTGACCGTAGGAGAGAACCTCGAATTTTATGGGGGCATCTACGGCGTTCCACCGCGGCGTCTGCGAGCCCGGCGGGCGGAAATTCTGGACCGGGCTGGCCTGCGGGGGCAGGAGCGGGTGCTTACCCGCCACCTTTCAGTCGGCTGGAAACAGCGGCTGGCCTTGGGCTGTGCTCTGGTGCATGAGCCGCGCATCGTTTTCCTGGATGAACCCACGAGCGGCGTGGACCCCCTCTCCCGTCGTCTGTTTTGGGCCTGGATTGACGAACTGGCCGCTCAAGGGGTAACTGTCTTTGTCACCACTCACATAATGGACGAGGCTGAACACTGCGACCGGGTAGCCCTGCTGAGCGAAGGCCATCTGGCTGCTCTGGACACGCCCGAGGGGTTGAAGGCTCAAGCCGGGGTGGAAACTATGGAGGAGGCGTTCATTGCTCTGGTGGGAACCCCCTTTTCTTCCCCCCGCGGGCGGGGGGATAGAGGCAGGAGTGGAGGGTAACCATGGGGCGGCGAATAAGGGCCATCGCCCGCAAGGAAGCCTTACATATTGCCCGCGACCCGCGGGCCTTAGCCGTGGTGCTTGTTCTGCCCGTGCTGCTGCTGGTCATCTACGGCTATGCGGTAAATTTCGACATTAAGCACCTGCCCTTGGGCGTGGCGGACTTCGACCGCAGTAGGGTCAGCCGGGAGTTGGTAGAGGCTTTTACCCGGACAGAGTATTTCGATTTGGTGGCAACCACCACTCGCCTGGCGGAGGTGCGGGAATGGCTTGACCGAGGACAGGTTCGGCTGGCCCTGGTTATCCCGGAGGGTTTCGCCGCGCAGGTGGTGACAGGCCGTTCAGCGACGGTGCAGTTCTTAGTGGACGGTGCCGATGCCAATACCGCTTCCATTGCCCTGGGCTACGCAGAACTCCTGCTCCGGTGGCAGGCAGAGCAGTTGGTCCAAAGGGCCCTGCAGCGGTGGGGGACAACCGGGCG
>DTZQ01000163.1 GCA_012961305.1 Armatimonadota bacterium
CCCTCCCGCAAAATCAGCCGCAGCGAATGACGGCCCCGCTCCCGAATCATTACTGTCGTGGTGCGCTTCCCCAGGGTGTTAATGGGAATAACCAGCGGCTCGCCCATTCGTTCGCCATCCACTTCCAGCCAGAACGAATCGTTGCCGCTGTGGGTCCCCATTGCTTCCACAGTCACCAGGTACTTGCCGGTATCAAGTTCCACCTCCAGCGCGAGGAAGAAACCTTCCTCCGTAACTGCTACCGTCTCTCCTCCCCGCTCCTGCAACTTCATGCCTTCCCCGTGCTTCACCAAATCCTCACCGGTCACAACCACCAGGTCTTGGCGAACCAGTATTGGCGTGTCCAGCAGGTTATCCAGACTAACGCCCGAATAAGGCCCCACCACCGGCTCCCCTGCCATCAGAAGGGGCCACAATGCCCAATAGGTCATCATCCTTGCCACCTCCGGGTTCAAATGGAACGGGACTTGCGCCATCGGTTCGCTGTCCCGCTGGCCAACGGGCCGCTGCCCTACCATCCATCCCTTCCCTTGTTCTTTTCTCCCTCTGGCAGGAATTTCCTCCTCCAACACGAAGTTACACCGAAGTATTTGTTTACTGCTGGGCGCAGAGGGTATAGGGAAACTTAGGCCCTGAGGCCAAGGGGCAAGGATTAGAGTGACTGCCCAGTTGCCCAATTTTCTCGGCGTCCCGGCAGTACACCCCCTGCGATAAACCTAACGCGAGGCAGCGAGACGGAAACCATGAAGGCATCTCCTTGGCAGCGGTTGTTGGCTGCCGACCGGCAACTACTGCTCTTTCTGACGGCCACGGCGTTTTTGGGGATGGCTGGTGGCATTTTCGAGACCACTTTCAACAACTTTCTGAACGACACCTTTCATTTGGCTGCCGATGTGCGCGGTCGGCTGGAGTTCCCCCGCGAACTGCCTGGGTTCCTCTGCGCGGTGGTGGCCGGTTCGCTGTTCTTTTTGGCTGAGGTGCGGGTGGCGGCGGTTGCCGGGGCCCTGATTGGGTTGGGCATGTGGGGCTTAGCGGCCACCGGCCACAGTTACGCCCGCCTGCTGACCTTCATGATACTGTGGAGCACGGGAATGCACCTGTTCATGCCCCTGAGCAGTGCCATTGGCCTGCGCTTGGCCGCGCGGGGCCGACGGGCGACGCGGCTGGGACAGTTGGGGGGAGTGAGTACTGCGGCGACGATTATTGGCTGCGGGTTCGTGTGGTGGGCAGTGGACTACGTGCAATGGGACTACTCCCTCATCTTCTTCGGCGGGGGACTGACCGCCTTTTGGGCGGTTTGGGCCCTCCTGCGGATGAAACCGCCCGAGGGGCCGGCAGTCGCCCGACCCAAGTTCTTCTATCACCCGCGCTATCGGCTCTACTACTTGCTCTGCATCCTTTTCGGGGCCCGCAAGCAGGTGTTCATCACCTTCGGCCCCTGGGTGCTGGTCAAGGTCTTCGGGCAGCCGGCTTCGACCTTTGCCCGGCTGTGGATTCTGGCTGCTCTGGTGGGCACCTTCTTCAAACCGCTGGTGGGCCACCTCATTGACCGTTGGGGTGAGCGGCGGCTGCTGATGTTGGACGCGCTGATTTTAGGCGGGGTGTGTCTGGGCTATGGCTTCGCCCAAAGTCTCTTCCCCCCTGGCCCGGCGCTGGCCGTGGTATGCTTGTGTTACATCCTCGACCAACTCCTGTTTGCCCTGGGCATAGCCCGGGCCACTTATGTGGACAAAATTGCTCCCCGAAAGGAAGAGGTGACAGCCACGTTCTCCTTGGGGGTGACCTTGGACCATGCTGTTTCCATGTCCCTGCCGGCCCTTGGGGGATGGATTTGGATGCGCTATGGGTATCCCTTCGTCTTCCTGGGCGCGGCGGGCATAGCGGCCCTTACCCTGACGGCGGCCAGTTTTATGCGCGGGCCCAAGTGACCCCCGTTGCCCTCACAGGCAAAAATGTGTTATAATGGTAAGCGTTCAGCAATCGGCAAAGGAGGTAATGCAACTATGGCGACTTTGTACGGACAGGAGTACACGAAAGAGGCATTACTGCGCCTCGTTGGCGACATTTCGCAAGTGGCCGGGGCGACGCGGGTGGAACTGGGGGAGGGGAACGAAAAAGGCGTGGAGGCCATTTTAGTTCGCACTGGCGCCGGTTTCAACTTCACCGTCCTGCCAGGGCGGGGACTGGACATCAGCCAGGCGGAGTACCAGGGCATCCCCCTGGCCTGGATGTCAGCGACTGGCCAAACCCACGCTGCCTTTTTCGAGCCGGAGGGATTTGGTTGGCTGCGCAGTTTCTACGGCGGGTTGGTGGTGACCTGCGGTCTGGTCAACGCCGGGGCTCCCGGCCCAGACCCGGAGGCCTGGACGATTTTCACCGGGGCGCCGGACAATTTGTTTGCCCTGCCGAAAGGGGACGATTCGGCCCAGCGGGCCGGGGCGCGGCTGGCGGAACTGGGCGAGTACGCCCTGCGGGATGCCCTGCAAGACCTGTACGAAACGGTGCGGTCGTTTCAGGGGGTCAAACTGGGCCTGCACGGACGGGTGGCCAATACCCCGGCGAAGAACGTGTGGGCGGACGGAGCCTGGCAGGGCGACGAGTACGAAATATGGGTTCAGGGCAAGGTCCGCGAGGCCATAGTGTTCGGGGAGAACCTGCAACTGACGCGGCGCATTTCCACCCGTTTGGGCGAAAAGCGGCTGTGGATTCACGACGAGGTGGAGAACCTCGGCCCCGACCGCACGCCGCACATGATGCTCTATCACATCAACATCGGTTGGCCCGCGGTGGCGGAGGGGGAGTGTTTGGTTTCGCCCACCCGCCGGGCCACCCCGCGAGACGAGGCTGCCCAGGTGGGGGCCGATGAGTATTACCTGTTCCAGCCGCCGACCGAGGGCTACGCGGAGCGAGTGTACTACCACGACATGGTTCCCGACCCGGACGGCTACGTGTACGCTGCGGTCATCAACAAGTCCTTCCGCGCCGGGGAGGGCTTCGGCGTTTACGTGAAGTACCTCAAGGAGCAACTGCCGGAGTTTACCCAGTGGAAGATGAACAATGTGGGCACCTACGTGTGCGGCCTGGAACCGGCCAACTGTCGGGTGGAAGGACGGGCCAAAGACCGCCGGGAGGGACGCCTGAAATACCTTGCTGGAGGCGAGAAGGCGGTGTACGACCTCGAAATCGGGGTTCTCAGCGGCCCGGAGGAAATTGCGGCCTTTGAGGAACGAGTGCGGGAAATCAAGGGCGAGCAGGGACAGTTGAGACTGTGAGCAGGGAACGACGCTGGCAACCGCTGCCCCGCGAGTTTTACTTGGGCGATACGGTAAGCGTGGCGCGGTCGCTGTTGGGCCAGATTTTGGTGCACTGCACTCCGGAAGGGGTGGCGGCGGGCCGGGTTGTGGAGGCGGAGGCCTATCTGCGCGGCGACCCGGCCAACCATGCCTTTCGGGGTCGGACGCAGCGCAACGCGGCCATGTTCGGCCCTCCAGGGACGGCCTACGTCTACCATATCTACGGGGTGCACTACTGCTTCAACGTCGTGACCGCCCCGGAAGGGATGGGCGAAGCCGTGCTGATTCGTGCTTTGGAGCCGGTGGAGGGAATTGAACTGATGCGGCAGCGGCGGGGCGAGCAGGCCCTTTGTGACCTGTGCAGCGGGCCGGCTAAACTGTGTCAGGCCCTGGCCATCGGCCCGGCCCAAAACGGCTTGGATTTGACCCAGGGCGATTTGTTCTTGGCCCCCGGCGAAGGAACGGCCCGGCCGATAGTGACTACGACCCGGGTGGGCGTGACCAAGGCCCCCGACCTTCCCCTGCGGTTCTACTTCGCCGACAGCGATTGTGTCTCCCGGGGGTGAAAGGAACAGGAGTTTCGGCTGCAATATTACCTATCGGCGCAGGGGTGGCAGGGCGAAGGGTTGGTCAGGCAGGACGCGCGCGCGGGCTTCCAGCAGGAGGGGTGTGCGCGGGTTCAAGAGCCAGTCCTCAAATTCGGCTTGAGTAAGGGTACGAGCGGGTCCGAGGTCGCCTCGGGCTTGCCGCAGCAGGGAAACAATATGGGCGGCCACTCGGGGGCCAAATACTTGGAACTGAGCCTCCTCTAACCTCCGTGCCGCCGTGAGGGCTTGGACAATCGCTTGGGCGTACCGGGGGAAGTCAGGTCGGTCGGGAGTAAGGTTGGCGCCCTCGGCCAAGAGCCGGCCCACCTGTTCGTCCCGATAGGCCGCAAACTCCAGTTCGTTCCATCGCCGTACCTGCTGAAGGAACCGCAGGACGAAGGTGGTTTCCTGCTGCAAGCGCTGTTGCTCCTGCATCTGCAGTTGGAGAAACTGCTGACTGGGGATTGCGCTGGCTTGCAGAAGGGGCGCGATGAGTCGCAATTGTTCCTTGGTCAGAATTTCATCGCTGACTTGCTCCAGCAGTTTGAGCAGCAGTTCCTCCCGCTGGTCGCGCAGGTCAGCCGCCGCCACTTTGGTCTCGCCCAATACCTTTGCCGCCTCTGGAGGCAGGTTCTTACGCCGCATTAACGCGTGCCACTGCACCCACAGGGCTCGGTGAACCTCAGGCTTCGCATAGAGGGCATCCTCTTGCTGCTCCAACTGGGCAAACTGTTGCTGATACTGGCGCAGGAGCCGGGCCAACTGGAGCAACTGCGGTTTGGTGAACTGGAAGGTGTGGATGAGGTCAATAAGGGTCAAATCGTCGTAGGCCATGCGGCCCTGCTGCACGTCCTGCGGCGCAGGAGCAGGCTTGCGTTCCTCCGCCGGCCCCCCAGAGGTGCTGGCGGCCAGGAGCAGTAAACTTAAACCCCCAAATAACCCTCGTTTCATCGTTGCTCCTTTCTACGACCCGGAACGGCCTTCCTCGGCCAGCATATAGCGCAAGTGCTCGCCTAAAAGCACGGCAGTGCGTGGGTTGCGGAGCATCTCCTCAAACTCCCGCACGGACATGAGGTAGGGGCTGGCCTGCAGACTCAGGCGGTAGGGGAAAAGGGTCTGGCGAAGTTGCTGCTCCAATTTGGGCCGGTGGACGTTGAACTGGACATCGGACAGGCGACGCAGGTCGTCAAAGAGTCTGACCAGTTGCTCAGTCAAGTCGGTGCCGCTTCCTCCCATCCCTCCGGTTTGCGCTTTGCGGGCCAATGCAGAAGCCCGCTGCCGTTTACGGGCCTGGTACTCCTCATCGTTTACCCTACGCACCCAACCTTCGATGAGTTCTCGGGCCTGCTGTATCACTTGGCGGCGGCGACGGCGTTCCTCTCGCTCCCGACGCAGCCGTTCAGCCCGCAGGGCCTCAGTTTCCAAAAGGGCGCGCTGCTGGTCGGTCAATTCCCGATAAACTTTCTGGATTTGCTGTTGTACCCGGGCTTCATCGCGGGCCTGCTCCTGATAGTAACGATTGAGGCGGAAGTTCAGTTTGGCCATGGTGGCCGGAGCCAGAGGCTGGCCGAAGAGCAGAGACTTGGCCAGGTCCAGCAGTTCTTCTTTGAGGTCGGCCAGCATTTTCGCCTCCCGTTCCTCCAAGGCCCGCTGGTACTTGCCCAGTTCGACCAAGGCTTTGTGAATGTGCTCGCCCTGTTGGCGGGTCAGGTTCAACCCCACCAGGACGGTGAGGATTTCAATGTCGGCGCGCAGTTGAGACACGGGCGGGGGTTGGGGTGGCTGGGCAGGGGGATTCTGCTCCGCCGCCCAACTTGCTTGACTCAGGAATAGCCCGAGCAGGAACATAGTTGCTTTGCGCATCGTTTTACCTCTATGGTAGCCTGGAACTAACCATGGTCCTCAGACCCAAAATAATTGACCGTTACATTTGGCGCGAGTTAATCCTGCCCTTTATCGCAGGCGTGTTGATTCTCCTGGCCTTAGTGCTGACCCAAACGCTACTAAAGGCCAGCAGTGTTCTGTTTGGGAGTGGAGTCCCCTTGCGCACCATAGCCACTTGGCTCTTTTACCGCCTGCCCATTATGGGCCTCTACGCGCTGCCGGTGGGTCTGATGTTGGCCACTTCCCTGGCGGTCATCCGCTTGGCGCGGGATAACGAAATCATGGCCTTGCGTCTAAGTGGTGTAAGTCTGCTAAGGGTATTTCTGCCCCTCTACCTGGCTGGATTGGTAGTCAGCGGCCTCTCCTTCCTGGACAGCGAGAAAATTGCTCCCCGCGCGGCCGATGCCGCTTGGCGAGTACTGCGCGAGTCCATCTTGGGCCTCTCAGGAGCGAACATTAAACCCAACCTCCTTTTTCGCACCCAAGACAATGCTTTCTGCCACGTGCGGCAGGTGGACGTGCGGCGCAACACCCTCCATTACGTCATCTTCTACCGCCTGCAACATTCGCGGGTAGCGGAAGTGCTCATCGCTGAGTACGCCCAACGGGAGGGTGACCGCTGGTGGCTGCACAATGGCCGGCGGCACCTCTTTGATTCTCAGGGCAACAAGGTTTCCACTGCACCTTTCCTTCGCTGGCCCCTGGCCCTGAACCGGGACATAGACAAACTCTGGCAGGACGAAACCAAACCGGAACGAATGACCGCCCGTGAAGTGTACACCACCATGGTTCTGCTGCGGGAGGCTGGCGAACGGGACCGGGCCCGAGAGATGGAGTACTATTTCCACTCCAAGTTCGCCCTCCCGCTGGCTTGCCTAATTATGGCCATGTTGGCTGCTCCTTTGAGCCTCCGCTTTGCCCATACTGGCTACTTCACCGGGGTTGTGCTGACCGTGGTGGTAGCCTTCTTCTACAATGGGACGATGAATTGGTGCAAAGTGTTCGCTTTGAACGGCACTCTTTCCCCCACCTTGGCTGCCTGGTCTCATATCTTCCTCTTTGGGGCTCTGGCTTTGGTCTTGCTCAAGAAAATGTAAGGCCTTTTCACTTGAAACGGCCCGCCAACCGGGCCCAGACTCGCCAGGCAGCACCCCCTTCCAACGCCTCCCGCGGCAGGGCAACTAAAGTCTGCTTTCCGGCCCCATACTGGTTCAGGAGCAAACGGATTTGCCACGTACCGGCGGGAAAGGGAGGAGCATCCTCCGCCCGGGTCAGTTCGTAATACAGCATTTGCAGCGGTTCCGCCGCGAACCACTCGTAACGGTTAATTAGTTGTCCCTTGTAGCGGCAGAGGAACACCACCTCCAACGGGGCCGGGGTCGGGTCAGCCCACTGGCATTGGCAAGAGATGTAGAGGGAGTCCGTCGGAAATGCTACGGCTTCGGACAGGGGAAAAGGGGTCTCTATTTCCTCCCGCTGTCGAATTTTCAGATAAGGTGCGGTGAGGTTCTGCCCCGGTTCAGTGCCCGGAGGGAAAGGATAGACCGTAAGGTTGGCATAGATGCCCCTAATGCCTCGCAGGGGCCTCTTCCGGGTGACAATGGTGCCGGCGAAGGTGCGCCGCTGGCGCGATTGGGCTTCCGTGGCTGGGGTGACGACGATGTCAATTTCGTCTGCGGCGCCTTCTCTCCTCGGCCCCAGTCCAGTGACCAAATCCCCTCGGTGCTGGTCGTAACTCAACCGCCAGGCCGGATTACGCAGGACGCGATAAGCCTCGTTGATGAGTTTCATCCGCTCCGCCGCTTCAGGCGAAGGGTTTACGTCGGGATGGAACTTGGCAGCCAAGCGCCGATAGGCCGCTTTAATGGCCTTTTCATCTGCGTCTGGTGACACCTCCAAAATGGCATAATAATCCAGTTGCTGGGCCATTTCCGATTACCCCTTTTGCTCCCGCAGTTCCTCTACCAAGCGACGGACCTCTTCTGCTTTTTCTCCTTTCGGCGCCAGATGCAAATATCCTTCCCAGGCCGCCAGGGCTTTTTCCTTCTTCCCCTGCTGATAATAGACTACTCCCAGGTTGAAAAGGCTCTGCGGATGTTGTGGATTTAGGGTCTGAGCCTGTTTGAAATGCGCCCGGGCCTTTTCCACCTCCCCCAACTGCAGGTACATCACCCCCAGGTCAGTATGCACATCGGGGTTGTCGGGTTCCAATTCCAACGCCCGCTCGTAGAAGGCTATTGCCAATAGGGGTTGGTTTGTGTCAAACTTCAAGTTGCCCAAACGGATGAGTTCCTCTACCGATACCCCTTCCATCCGGGCCACCAATGCCCGCGCCTCCTCCAAAGTCTGTGGAGCCGGGGGGACACTGGCCCGCAGGGTCTCATTTTCGCCCCTCATCTCCCCTGGCAGGGGGGGGTGTCCTCCGAGGACCAGGTGTTGCCGCACTTTGCTGGTACGGCCGGCCAGCAATCCCAAAATGAAAGCCACCCCCGCGATGAGGACCACGTTCTCCACCTGAATTCTCCGCTGCCAAATCCTGTCACCCTTCATTTACCCTCACCCGTGTAAGTGTCCAGCCACTCGTCCCAGCGGGTCTCTTTGGCCAGGGCCAGTTTGCGGTAGCGGGTGCGCGTATCGCGATAGTCAGTGCTGTCAGGCACGTAAATGGACAGGCCATGGGAGCGGGACACGGAACTTCCCGCGTGTCGCTCGGCCAGCAGGGCCTGTCCCAGCGCCTGTTTGAGCGCGTTAACTCGCTCCCGCAAAGTGTCGTCGTTCGTCTCGGCCACCACCTGGTCGCCGTAGTCAATGAGGTCTTTGTAGGGAGCAAAGTAGATGCTTCCAAACCCATACCGCTGAGTGCTGCGTCGGGCCCGGTCGAAGGGGCCACTCCCGTACTTATCATAGGCGGCTATGAGGGCGGCGGCAAACCGGTCTAAAGCCGTCGCCAGGAGCGGCAGTTGGGCGGCGATTAGGGCCGACTGGGTCACGTCGAAAGTGCCGCTCAAGAAGTCAATGGTCTTGTTGACGATGGTCTGGGCCAACTCCTGGGGAGTCATATCGGGATTCGCCGTCAGGGGAGCCAACCACTCGTCGTAGGGATACCCCTCTCCCGGCGGGCTTTCCTCGGAGCCAACAATGATGTCCGTCCGGTGGTGGATTTCGTAGGCCACCTCGAACATCTGCATGAGCGAGGAGTCGAAAACCACCAGGTCAAGCCGGTTCTCCACGTCCAGGGCATAGGGCAGTTCGGTTGTGGTGATGTGAGTACCCTGAGTATCGTCGAAGGAGACACCCCGGGTCGGGGCAGCCTCCCAGACTCGGCGGTGTCGCCAGCCCGAGCCGTGGTTCCACAGGTCCAGCAAGTAGTGCTCCGCCGGGTAACGCTCTTGTCCCCACTTAATGAACTCCTTGAGGGTCCGGGGGTCGCCCAGGTCCAATTCGCCCAGGGCTTCAGCCTTGCCCCCATCGGCCGGCAGCCGGGCAGAAGTCATCGTCCGCGGGTCATCGTCCTTTTCTATCACGAACCGCCGCGTGTCCGTCCAGTCACCATTGGAGGAATCGAACCCCGGCGAGCGGTCCATTATTACCACAATGGCCACCTCGTCCGTGGAGCCGATTTTCTCCATTTCGTTCACATCCTCCACGCCGTAGGGCTCCAAGTCGTTGTCGGCATTGAGGAAAATGAGCAGTGTCCACTTCCGCCCGCCCAGGGACTCCCCCGCCGAAACGGTCTGGCCGGCGATGACTGTGACCTTCAATTGTAGCACGTTAAACCCCGGCTTCTGCACCGTTAAAGTCTGAGTACCCGCCGGAACCTTCTCCAAACGGTAGTATCCCTGGGCATTGGTAGTGGCAATCTGGGGGGAACCGGTAATCGCCACCTGGGCCCCTTCTACCGGCCGCAGGTTCTCCAGCGAGGCAGGGGAGCGGGAGGCTAACAGTTGCCCGGCCCGGTTAATGTCCGTGTAGATGTAGCCTTGGACGTTGCCAGTGTTGGGCGGCTGCGGGCCCTCATCGCCACCGAAAAGGTCCTCTAAAATCCCACACCCCCCCAACAGGCCTCCCAGAATTATACCCCCCAGCAACCTGAACATGCGTTTCTTCCTCAGCAGCATAACGTTTGTCCTTTTCCCTTCGGGTAAGCCTTCAGCATAAGCCATCAGCAGTCAAATTCGACGCCGCCAAAGGAAATCAGGCAATTAGGAAACTCGGCCCAGTTGCCAAAAACCAATCCCTGTCCCCTTTTTACCCGCTTGTGGTCAAGCCCAAACCCTCCTTAACCTACCTTTAACCTTCCGTTCACTCCCCCCGTATCCAATCCACTTCTATCCGAGCGCCGGGGGTTCCCCCGCCGGGGTCCAAGCGGATGGCGGTGATGGTCTGGCCTTGCCAGAGGGGATGGTCGCCGACGGAGATGCGGTATTCGTGCCACTCCCCGTCGGGCTGCAGGGCGAAGTGGGCTACCTTGTCCTCAGCGAAGGTAGGTGAGGTTTCCGTCGTCCAGTAGAACTGCCCACCCTGGCCGCCCGTGGCTCGCAAGCGCACGATAACGGTTCGTACCGTGCGGCCCTCAATTTGACAGCGGAGCCGAATCATATAGGGGTCAACGCCTTGCGTGGTGGTCACCAGCACCCCGTCGCGCACCTCTAAAGGCGTGAGGTGGTTCGCCGCTATCCATCCTTCTGGGTCGCGGTCGAACTCGAAGGCAATGGTGGTGACCCGGCGGGCCAGAAAGGGCCTAAACTGGTAGCGCACTCCGTCCAGGACGAGGGAAGCGTCACCGTCGTGGGTTACCCGCACCGTCAGCAGGGCATACCGCTCGTCGTAGCGCCAGCCGGGGGCCTCGCCCTCTTCTAAGCGCTCCCGTTGGGCCAACTCCTGCCCGTCTAACCTCACCCGCGTAGGCCGAACGGTGCCCGCAATCAAGGTGTAGCCGCTCTCCTGCGGGGGATAGCGCAAAGTTAGGCGCAACTGCTCTTCCTGCCAGGCAGCATCCACGATTTCCGCTCCCGAAGTGATGTGCACCCGGGCGGCCCGCTCGCTGGGGGCCAACGGTTGGCGTTGACCGCTCAGTTTTTCCCCCGGGCGCAGCACGACGGTCTGGGGCTCTTCTTCTCGTCCTATCAGGGTGTACACGTTTTTCAGGATTTGCCGGGGTGCGAAATCCCAGGCGGCCCGCCCGCCGTTCAAGGTGTTGTAACTGTCCGGCCAAAGGGCCAGGTTCCGGCCCTCGGTAGACTGCTGGTACATCGCGCTGTGGGTAATGCCCACCGCTACCTCTCGCCAGAAGTTCCGGGAGGCAGGACGCAGCCAGCGGCCATCGTCGTACGAGGACAGTTTCAGCAGGGCATAGGCATAGCGCAGGCCGTTCCACTGGACGAGCACCCCGAACCAACTCCACTGGTGCCAACTGGCTCCGAAAACGGGGATGGAGCCGTAGCGCATCCAAGGGAAACGTTCGTCGTTCCAGACATATACGAAGGGCAGTCCGGCCCGGGCCCAGCGTCGCGCCTCCTTCAGCCAGCGCTCGTCGCCGGAGAAGCGGTAGGCTTCCAGATAAGCGTCAATGGCATCAGCCGCCGCTAAGATGTCCGGCGTGTGCACCGGCACCTCCCACACTTGCGCCGCCCGGGGCACGGTGAACTGCTGCATGAACTCCAGGGCCCTAACCCCGGCTGCGTAGGCTTCGTAGTCGCCGCTTATCCGAGCGTAGCGCAGGATTTCGTAAGCCGAGCGGGCGCAAGTGCCCAATTCCGCCGCGTTGTCCGGCCCAAGTTCGTGGTAGTCTTTGCCCTTGAACACGCCCGTATCCTTGCGGTCGGCGTCGAACCGCCAGGAGCCATCCTCCCCCTGAGCGTCCATCAATTGCCCGGCCCGCGCGGCCAGGCTCAACACAGTAGCCCCTGGGTCGCTCGTCTCAAAACCCAAATCTTCCGCCCGCGCTCGCCCTCCTCCCCGTTGCAACTGGTCTTCTGCCCGCTGACGGTACTGGGCCGCCAACTGCGGATTGGTGGTGATGCGGGCGGCCATGAGCAAGTCGTAGCAGAAGTCCGCCCGGTGCGAGGGATGCCGCCAGATGCCCGGCCCGCCCAGGAAGGGCAGCCAGCCTTCCTCCGGCGAAATCCACAGGGATTCCAAATAGGCCCTCATGCTGAACTCGACCTGCCGGAGGTAGTCGCCCTGGGGTGGAGGAAGTGGCGGGTCGGGCCGATAAGTGCGGAACCAAGCCTCCATCGCTGTTAGAGCGTCCTTTGCCTCGGGGTCAGCGTAGAGATGGGCTTGCAGCCGCAGAGGTCGGTTCGCAGGCAGGGGGTAGGGTTGCGCGGCCCGGCGTTGGTTCTCCCTCAGCCCGGTGAGGACGTTGGGAACCATCAGTCCGAGCAGATGACAGTTGCGTCCCTCGAAGCGGTCCGGGGAGGCGAAAATCGGCTGGGGCCGGTCGTGTTCCCCATCCCACCGCTGATGCACATCCCACAGCAAGCCGACGGCACCTCCTCCTCCCTCTTTGGGCAGGGCTACGGCCATGAAGGGAATGGTAACCTTGTTGGGATGAGGCAGGTAGCGAATCTGGTCGGGATGGCCCTCCTTAATGTCCAGCGTGCTGGAACTCATTTCCTCACCCACCAGCCATTCCAGGCAGGGGAAAAGGGCCTCCGTTTTGGCCGCTTTGGTGGTGCCTTCGCCCACGTAGACCAGCGGCCCCTCAAAGGCCAAAATCTGGCGCGGTTGGTCGCATTTAACTTCCACCTCGTAGGGTGTGGTCACCGGCCCGTCTCCCACCCGGAGGGAAAAGGTCCAGGTGCCGCCGTCGCGGTCGCGCACTTGTGCGGTGTACCTAATCGCGTGGTTACCTTCCCGGACGCGCCCGCCGTGGGGGGTGACCTCCACCGGCTCCCCCGCAGCGTTTTGGTACACCACCCGGGCCAGCCAGGGCATTTTAGCCACCGTCGTCCATTCGCCCTCCCGCCGCAGGCGGACTTCGCCCAGAGTTCGGTCCGGGCCCGAACGCATCCACAGACAGCCGGCCAGATGCTGTCGGGGAGCGTTCACAGTCGGAGTGAGGTACACCCTGGTCTCCGCCCGCTGGGGCGGACGGTCCGGCGTCCACACCTCCAAACCTACGGTTGAAGGCCCCCACAACTTCTCTGCCCGCACGGGCCAGACTAAAGTCGCCCCCTGGCCGGGGGCCAAACGCGGGCCGGCCTGTTCCTCTTCGGTGAGGCATTGCAGGGCGGCTTTTGGTCGCAGTCGCGCTCGCAGGCCGCTCAGGAAAGCCTGGCCCCGGTTTTCTACTTTAGCCCGCAGGGTCGTCGTTCCCCCCGGCGGGAGCAGGAACTGGTCGGTCAAAAACCAGACCAGGCGTAGGTCGGGGGCCAAACTCAGGGAGGCACTGCCGGTCACTTCGCCGGCTTGGGCCCGCACGCGCAAGGTTACCTCGCCCTCGCGGAGGCCGGTGAGCGTCCAGGTGAGCAGTTGCTGGTCGTCCACGGCCAGGCGGCTAATCCGCTGGGTGGGTGGGTCGGCCTGAAGGCCGGGGGGCAGGTCGAGGGTGAGGGTGAGGTCCCGTATCTCCTCATCGCCCACGTTGCCTATCTGGGCGGTCAAGGTGCCCGCCTCGCCGGGCCGGGCCTCATCCTCCCGCAACTTGACCTCGCTCACCTGCAGCAGGGGGCCTACTTTCTCCACGTATTCCACGTCGTCGAAGAGCATCTCTCCCGGCCCACCCAGCAGCCGCACGGACACGTGCACCCACTTCACCGCCGGCCGGGCGGAGTAGTCGTACTTGAGGGCCCCGCGATGCCACTGTCCGTCGCCAATGTGCTCCTCCGGCACGGCGAAAATAGCCCGCGCCTCGCCCGTGTCCTCAAAGGGCCGCTCGCTCATGGGGATGATTTGCACCGTCAGGGTACACTTTTCGGCCCGGAGGGCCTTGTACCAAAAGGTGATTCCGCCCTTCGTTTGGGCCAGCATTCGGCCCCGCTCGCCGCTGTCAGGCCGCCAGGCCCGGTTCAGGCCGGTCTCCTCTCGCGGCTCCATTCCCGGTAGGCGCTCAAACCGCAGCGCCCGTTGGCCCGAATGGGCCTCCTCCGTCACCTCTACCACTCGGCCTACCCGCTCCCAGTCCGCCGGGAAGCCGTCTGCGGCCAAGATTTCAAAACTTCCATTGGTGACAGGGTTTTCCGGAGCTGCACAGCCCTGGCTGGGCGCGCTGAGCACCGCTCCTCCCAGCACCAACGGGACCAACAGGAATTCGATGTCGCGCATAAACTTTCTCCTCTCGTTTGGTAAGCGTTCAGCCATTAGCAGTCAGCCGAAGCCTTAACTTTGCCTGCCGCTCAATGGCCTCCCCAAAGGCGACCCTCGGTCTCCTTCTTTCTGAATGCTGGATACTGGTTGTGAGTCAGAGTGTACTCGGTTCTGGGGCTTCTGTCAAGGGCCAGTCTAACCCTGCCACCATTGCCCGCAATGTGCCGCTTTTTAGTGTGGGAGGGGGCAAAGGAGGAATTTCTGCTTGGCGAGGTAAATACAACTTGCTAAGGGTGTTCGGGGGTGGTTCTACCGGCAGGTAGGGCAAGCCCCACTTCTACTCGAATAATCTCGAAAGGAGAAGCCAAGGGATGAAAGACCAGCTGAGGGAGGCCAAAATTGAAGAAATTCTGTCTCACTTGACTTTAAGGGAAAAAAATCGGTCAGATGTCGCAAGTGAGTGGGGCCGTACCGGAGCATGAGGAACTCATTCGGCAGGGGCAGGTCGGCTCCTTTTTGAACCTCGTGGGGGCGGAGGCATGTAATCGGTACCAACACCTGGCGAGGAAGGGGAGCCGGCTGGGCATTCCTCTGCTTTTGGGACGCGACGTGATTCACGGCTTCCGCACCACAATCGAAACTTGGAGTTCGCGCCAGAACCCGGACAGTTCCACCTCTGGGTTGGAGGCAGTTCGGCGGATGGGTTGCAAGCCACGTTTGAGGTAGTCGAATGGATAAACTGGCCTGATGTTGGCAATCAGGCAGGGCTCGAGTGCTCCGGTGTTTCAGTCATGGCAGGCAGCGCACAACTCCTTGTGGGGCTTCTTCAACAGGGCCTTGCGGCGGGAGCCGTGAAGCGCGTGGCACATCTGGCACGAAGCCAGGGGGTCCTGGGGATGAAAGTGGGTGGCCTCAAATTGC
>DTZQ01000164.1 GCA_012961305.1 Armatimonadota bacterium
CATGACGTAACGAAGTACATTGCGGTAGAGGGAGATTTGGATTTCGTGCTCCACTTTGCCAGCCCTGCCAGTCCGGTGGACTACCTAAAGCATCCCATCCACACCATGAAGGTAGGGGCCCTGGGGACTCTGAACAGTCTGGGCCTGGCCAAGGCCAAGGGAGCGGGATTCATGTTGGCCTCCACTTCCGAGGTTTATGGAGACCCGCTGGTCAACCCGCAGCCGGAAGGCTACTGGGGCAATGTAAATCCCATCGGACTGCGGGGGGTGTACGACGAGGCCAAGCGGTTTGCCGAGGCTTTGACCATGGCCTACTACCGCGAACACCACATTGACACCCGCATTGCCAGGATTTTCAATTCTTTCGGGCCGAGGATGCGCCTGGACGATGGACGCGCGGTGCCCAATTTCATTCGCCAGGCCCTCCGCGGCGAACCCCTGACCATTTACGGCGATGGCCGTCAGACGCGCAGTTTCTGCTACGTTTCCGATACGGTCGAGGGCATCTACCGGCTGATGCTCTCCCGGGAGCATGAGCCGGTTAACATCGGCAATCCGCGAGAGATGAGCATTTTGGAATGTGCGCGACGTATCCTCGAACTTACGGGCGGGAAGTCGGAGATAACTTTCCAACCGCTGCCCACTGAGGACGACCCCAAGGTGCGTCGCCCGGACATCAGCAAGGCCCGGCAGGTGTTGGGTTGGGAACCTCAGGTCTCTTTTGAGGAGGGTATGCGGAGGACGATTGCCTACTTTCGCGCAAAGTTGACCCCCTTGGGGTAAGGGAAGCGCTGGAGTCAGGCGCTTTAGCGCCGGCGAAGAAACGGGCCTAAAGCCCCTGATTCCAAAGGCTAAGGAGGTTCCAACGATGATCAGCCCCGAGAAACTTCAGGCTTTATGGGAGGAAATCAAGCGGCGGGTAAAGGATGCGGAAATGAACCGACCGCTGTGGTCGGCTCTGGACGCGGCTAAGGTGGTGACCCTGGAGGGAACTACCTTGGTCATTGGTTTTGAACCTCATGAGTACCACTTAGCCGGACATCTGGAAACCGCGCAAAATCGCAATCTGGTGGACCGAATCCTGCAAACGGTCGCCACCAAGCCACTGCAGATGGTCATTATCGAGGGCACGAGGATGGAGGACTACCAGGCCCACAAAGCCCGCGAGGAAGCCATGCGCGAGGCCGCCCGCAAGGAGCGGGAACAGTACCGCGAACGACACGACTCTGGACGCATCTTAGGCGATTTGGGGTATCAGTTCCACCACCGGTACAGCAATTTGCCCCACCGCAGTCTGGTGCAAATGCGGGCCAAGTTCCTCTTAGAATCGCTGGCCGATTTGGCCCAAGCCGAGGAGGAAATCAAGAAGGTAGAGGACGAAACGGAAGAGGCCAAATTGCGCCAGATGAGTCGGGCCATTGAACGATTGGCCAGCCTGGTGGATATGCCTCCGGTCCTGGTGGCCCTCGAGTTTGAGCGGTACAAGCACCAGCGAGCATCATGACCGAACGGGCCCTGCGGGTTTTGGAATTTGACAAAATCCGTCACCTGTTGGCGGAACAGGCTGCTTCTTCCCTGGGCCGGGAGCGGGCCCTCCGCCTGCGACCGCAAACGGACCGAAAGCGCATTGCCCTCTGGCTGCGCCAGACCACCGAGGCCCGGCGGCTGCTGGAAACTGAGGGCAATTTCCCCTTAGGTGGACTGCACGATGTGCTTTCCTCCGTACAGCGGGCAACCTTAGGGGCCCTCCTGGCACCCTCGGAACTGCTGGCCCTGGCCGAAACCGTGCGCTGCACCCACCAGTTGCAGGAGTTCCTGGCCGCCCACCGCGAAAAGGCTCCCCTCCTGGCCGAACTGGGCGACCGCCTCACCCCTTGCCCGAAGTTGGAGGCCGAAATCGAACGCTGCCTCAGCGAAGAGGGAAAAGTGCTCGACCGGGCCAGCCCCCAACTGGCCAACTTGCGCCGTCGCCTTCGGGACTTGGAAGGCCAAGTCACGGAGAAACTTCAGCAAATCATCACCTCTCCCCAGTACGCCCCGGTCTTGCAGGAACCTCTCATCACCATTCGCGCGGGACGCTACTGCGTTCCCATCCGCAGCGAGCACCGCAACCGCTTTCCCGGGCTTGTGCACGACACCTCCGCCAGCGGAGCCACCGTGTTCATGGAGCCGCAGGCGGTGGTGGAACTGAACAACCGCCGACGCGAACTCCAGGCCGCGGAGGAGCACGAAATTGAGCGCATCCTGCGGGAACTGTCGGCGCGGGTGGCGGAGCAGGCAGAGGCCCTGCGACACAATCAACAGTTCCTCTCCCTGCTGGACCTCATCGGGGCCAAAGCCCGACTGAGCCTGCTCCTGGAAGCAGTGGAACCGGAACTGAACACCGAGGGCTACTTAGATTTGCGCCAGGCCCGCCATCCTCTGCTAATGGTTGCCGCCCAACCCGTCAACGCCTCAGCACTTCAACACCGCAACACTTTCCCGGTCGTTCCCATTGACGTGTATTTGGGGCGCGAGTTTACCACTCTGCTCCTGACCGGGCCCAACACCGGCGGCAAGACCGTCACCCTCAAAACCATTGGCCTGCTTACCCTGATGGCCCAGAGTGGCTTACACGTGCCCGCAGCGCCGGGGACGCAAATAGCCGTTTTCCGGCAGGTATTTGCCGACATTGGTGACGAGCAGAGCATTGAGCAGAGCCTAAGCACATTCTCCTCTCACCTGACCGAAATTGTGCACATCTTGCGGCGGGCGCGGAAAAACTCGCTGGTGCTGCTGGACGAAATTGGGGCGGGCACCGACCCGGAGGAAGGAGCGGCTCTGGCGCGGGCCATTCTGCGCCACCTGCACCGGCGTGGTGTACGCACGGTCGCCACCACCCATTACAGCGCCCTCAAAACCTTCGCCTATGCTGAAACGGGCATCGAAAACGCCAGCGTGGAGTTTGACGACCAGACGCTGCGGCCCACTTATCGAGTGCTCATTGGCTTGCCCGGTCGCAGCCAGGCCTTTAACATTGCCCGGCGGCTGGGCCTGCCGAAGGAAGTTCTGGCAGAAGCCCAACGTTGGCTGTCGGAGGAACAGGTGCGGGTGGAGGACCTCATTCGCCGCATGGAGCAGACCCAACGCCGGTTGGAACATGAGTTGACCGTGGCCGAGCGGGAAGCCCAGGCCGCAGCCGCTCAGCGGGAGCAGGTGGAAGCAGAGCGCAGGCGATTGCAGGAGTTGGAACGGGAACTGCGGGAACAGGCCCGGCGGGAGGCAGAACAACTCTTGTCCCAGGCAGAGGCCCAGGCCAAAGCCATTCTCGCTGAGTTGCGCCGCCAGCAGCGGGAAGGAAAGGCCACCGAACGGGCCCGCCAGCGGTTGAAACAACTGCGGGAGGAAATCCGCCCCCCGGAGGAACCATCCCCGCCTCTGCCTCCAGTAGACCTCCAGCCGGGCGACTTAGTTCGCGTGCGCTCTGTGAACCAGCAGGGGACCGTGCTGGCTGAGCCTACCCCGGGGGGAGAGGTGGAATTGCAGATAGGGGGAATGCGCCTCATCGTGCCGGTGAGGGAAGTGGAACGAGTGGAGGAGTTCGTCCGGCCTGAAACCCGCACCAACGTGGACCTACTGCGCATAGAAAAGGTTTTTCGGGTTCCCCCGGAACTTCACCTCCGCGGCTGCACCGTGGAGGAGGCTTTAGAGCGGTTAGACAAGTATTTAGATGACGCCTTCGTGGTTGGTCTGGAGCGGGTGCGCATCGTCCACGGCAAAGGCACCGGGGCCTTGCGCAAAGCGGTACACGAATACCTGCGCCAGCATCCTCAGGTGGCTTCTTTCACCGCTGCGGCCCCTCATGAAGGCGGTACTGGTGCTACAGTGGTGGAGTTGGTGAAGGACTAAGTACAGCCGGGCTTAAGTTCGCTTCGGGAAAGGGAATCCAACCTCCTCGCCCAGAGTGCAAACTCCGGACTGCCTTTAGCAAACCAACAG
>DTZQ01000165.1 GCA_012961305.1 Armatimonadota bacterium
AACCCGGCGACGAGGTCATCGTGCCTGCCTATACCTTTATCGCCACCGCAAGTTCGGTGGTAATGATAGGAGCGCTGCCCGTGTTCGTGGACATAGAGCCGGGCACCTTCAACCTTGACCCACAGCAAATCGAACCCGCAATTACGGAGCGGACCAAGGCCATTGTTCCGGTGCACATTGCGGGGCGGCCGGCAGATATGGATGGGATAATGGAGGTGGCGGAACGACATGGGTTAAAGGTCGTCGAGGATGCCTGTCAGGCGCATGGCGCGGAATGGCGCGGGCAGAAAGTAGGCACTATCGGCGACGCCGGCGCGTTCAGTCACCAAGCCTCGAAACACATTAACGCCGGTGAGGGTGGGACCATTGTGACCAATGACGAGGAGGTCTATCTGCGGTGTTACTCGCTGGTCAACCTGGGCCGAATACCGGAAGGAGAGTGGTATCAACACGAATATCTCGGCTCTAACTACCGGATGACTAATTTTCAGGCTGCTATCCTGAGGGTTCAACTTTCCCGGTGGGAGGAACAGGCGAAAAGACGGGAGGAGAATGCCGCCTATCTCAATTCCCTCCTGCGGGAAGTAGATGGTATTTCGACTATGGACGAAGACAAACGGATAACTCGGCAAGCCTGGCACGCCTTCAAGTTCAGATACCACCCGGAGCATTTCGGTGGGGTGCCCAAAACGAGGTTTTGTCAAGCGATGGCCGCCGAAGGTGTTCCCTGCGGAGGCTGGTACCAACCGCTGTACAGAAGCGGGCTTTTCCGCAGGTTTTCGGCTTATTTGGCCTCCAAAGGCTATTTTGGCGCTCGTAAGATAGACTACACGGCGATTTCCCTGCCCGTGGTTGAAAATGTGTGCGAGAACGAGGATGTAGGGTTCAGCCAAAGGGTTCTGTTAGGCACGAGGAAGGACCTGGAAGACATCGCGGCGGCGATTCTCAAGGTACGCAAGTATTGCGATGAACTTTGATTCCCGCTCGCCTCTAACTATTGATGCATCGTTTGCGAATAAGGGTGAATAGCGGACCTGAGGCCCTTGACATCTCCCTTCTCCTGTGGTATGAGTGGAGGATGAGGGGTGACGAGCCATGAACTTCGATTTGCTCCTGAAGAATGGGACAGTGTTAGACCCCTCCCAGGGCCTGCGGGCGGGGCGCGATGTGGCAGTGGCGGAGGGTAAAATTATCGCCGTGGAACCCCTGCTGCCAGCCGTGCAGGCCCGGGAGGTGATAGATGTATCCGGCAAGTTGGTGACCCCAGGTCTAATTGACCTGCACACCCACGTGTATGCCGGAGCCACGACGTGGGGGGTAAAACCCGACCCCGCCTGCCTGCGCAGCGGGGTTACGACGGCGGTGGACGCCGGGAGCGCCGGCTGGGCTTCTTTCCTGGGCCTGCGCTGGCACGTGATGGAGCGCGTCCACACCCAGGTACTTGGCTTGGTGCACATCTCCGGCTTGGGCTTGGTCTGCGGGCGGGTGGGAGAGATGTTGGATTTAGCCTATGCCGATGTGGAGCGGACGGCGGAAATGGTGCGTACTCAAAGGGATTACACCGTGGGGGTGAAAGTACGGCTGGGCCAACTGAGCGTGGGAGAGAACGGAATTGCTCCGCTGCAACTGGCGCTACAGGCGGCAGAAGCGGCGGGCTGCCCCGTGATGGTGCACATCGCTCGCGGCACCTCGTTGCCGGAGGTCCTGGAGTTGCTGCGCCCTGGAGACATCGTGACCCACTGCTTCCAGGGCGACGGAGATACCATCTTGAACGAGCAAGGCCAAGTCCGACCGGAAGTCCTTGCTGCCCGGGAGCGCGGGGTGCTTTTCGATGTCGGACACGGCGTCGGTAGTTTCCGCTGGGAAGTGGCCACCGCGGCCCTGGAGCAGGGTTTCTGGCCCGATTTCATCAGCACCGACCTGCACACGGGCAACCTCTACGGGCCCGTGTACGATTTGCCCACCACCCTGTCCAAGTTCCTGTATTTGGGGCTGTCGGTGGAGGAAGCAATCGCCCGGACCACCGTTGCTCCCGCCCAATGGTTGGGCCGGGCCGACGAACTGGGCACGCTGCGGGAGGGGACTGTCGCTGACCTCGCCGTGTGGGAGTTGGAAGAGGGGAAATTCGACCTGTACGACACCTACGGCGAGGCTCGGCAGGCAAAGCAGCGCTTGCGGCCGGTGCTGACCGTGCGGGCCGGAAGGCTCTGGCAGCCTGAGGACTGGACGCCGGAGGCGGAGGAGGAGGTGTGCCAACGCTTCGCAATCCCGCCGGAAATTGAGCCGGAATTGGCTGCCGCGCGGGAGCGGATGGCGCGCCGGCGAAGTTAGTTGGGAGGAGAACTAATGCGCATTTTGGTACTGGCAGATTTGGAGGGGGCAGCGGCGGTGGTGGATTTTGAGCGCCAAAGTTACGCGGGTGGCAAGTATCACGACCAAGCGAAGCGGATGACCACCCGCGAGGTCAATGCCCTCATTGAGGGAGCCCTGGCAGGAGGGGCCACGGAAATCGTCGTTCTGGACGCCCACGGCCCCGGCGGACTGGACTACGAACTCCTCCACCCCGAAGCCCAGTGGATTTTGGGCCGGCCGGCCCCCTCGGTGTGGGATTTGGATTTGGAGTTCGAGGTAGTTTTCCTGCACGGCCACCATTCCATGAGCCATACGGAGCGAGGCGTATTGGCCCACAGTTGGAGTTCTCGCACCATTGATAACGTGTGGCTGAACGGACGGTTTGTCGGAGAGATTGGCCTGAACATCGCCCTGGCCGGAGCCCTGGGCAAGCCGGTAGTGTTCATCAGCGGCGACGAAGCCGCGGTTAATGAAGCCCGCCAGTACGTGCCCAACATCGAGGCCGTAGTGACCAAGAAGGGTTTGAGCCGTACCTGCGCCCTCAGCCTGGCCCCCGCCAAAGCCCAGCAGTTGATTCGGGAAGCCGCAGAACGGGCCCTGCGTCGCCGGGAGGAAATCAAGCCTTACATCGTTCCTCCGCCCTACGAACTGATGGTGCAACTGCTGCGCCCTGAGGATGCGGTCAACCGGTTTGCCCGCGCCGATGTGGAAATTGTGGACGAGCGAACCTACTGCCTCCGCAGCGACAATTTGTTGGACCTCATGCGCCGATGGTGGTAAGTCTCGCTTTCCTCCGGAGGCCCAGAGGGATTACCTCGCCAAGGTTAACTTTAAGTCCGTTCCGAGAAAGGAAATCCAGTTGGGAATACCCCGACGCAGTGGTGCGCGGAGCTGAATTTTACGGCCTCAAGCTGGCCGTGCGCCTGGACCAGCACCCGGCCTGGGCACGTTCCCGCCCGGCGGAAAACGGCCCGCCCGATGACCTGAACGATTACGGCGATTTCGTACAGGCCATAGCC
>DTZQ01000166.1 GCA_012961305.1 Armatimonadota bacterium
ACAAAAATAAAGCCCTGGTGTGAACCAGGACTTTGGTGTCCTCGGCAGGACTCGAACCTGCGACCTTCAGGTCCGCAACCTGACGCTCTATCCAACTGAGCTACGAGGACCCTTTCACCCCTTGCCCATAGGTGCACCTATATTTATCATAGCACATTCAACCAAATTTGTCAAGGGCAAAACCGAAAAAGCACATCCTCTTCCTTATCGGGCACGGGATTTGCAGCGAGGGGAGAAGTCGTTTACTCATTGTAAGAAAATCGTTACGCCGCGAGGTTTATTTAACGGCCAGATTGTGGTAAATGAAGTTGAAGGAATATTTAGGGGAGAGGAGCCATGCACAGCAACACAAGGCGTCAGCAGGGGCAGGCAGTAGTCGAAATGGCTTTGGTACTGCCTATCCTCCTGCTGCTGCTGCTGGGTGTGATTTCCTTTGGTTTGCTTTACAGTCATCAGTTGATTATTACCACGGCGGCGCGGGAGGGGGCCCGAAGGGGAGCGGTAGGGGAAACGGATGAAGAAATAGCGGAGGTTATTCGCCTCCGGACGGCAACTTTAAATCAGGAGCACCTCAGTTGGGAAATCACTCCCCCGGATGATGCCCCCAATCGCGTTCCGGGAGAGAACTTAACGGTAGAGGTGTTTTATGACGATTACATTCCCATTCCCATCATTAGTTGGTTCGCTAATCCCAAGAGACTGTATGCCAAGGCGGTGATGAAAATTGAGGTGTATCCCAGTGTCTTTGCGGAGTGAAAAAAGAGGAGCCTCCCATGAACGCTAAATTTGGCCGACGCTACGCTCACCCTAAGGGCCAGACGATTATTATCGTCGTGCTGTCCCTGGTTATTATTATGGTCATCGCCGGCATGGTGATAGACCTGGGCATGATGCACCGGGAGAAGGCACAGATGCAAGCGGCAGCCGATGCGGCGGCCTTGGCGGGAGCGGAGTACATGCCCGATGGGGTCGCAGGACGGGAGGCGGCTTTAGACATCTTAAGCGATAACGGCTACGTCGAAGGAGAAAATGGCGTAATCTCCATCGAAACCATTCCCAATCCCGATGGTCATCACCCCCAGCGATTCCAAGTCATCATCCGTAAACGGATGCCCCACCGCTTCGCGGCTATCTTTGGCTTTACCAAGAGCATCCTCCCCGTGGATGCTATGGCCACCTTTACCGCCAGTGGCATCTTGGACATTTACGGTGATGGCCAGCCGGGTATAGGGGGAATCCAGAACTTGTCCCTGTTCGGACCTTTTGCCCGCTATTCCTACGGGGACCCTTACTCCACCAAATATTTGGACAATGGAGCCCCCAATCCCCTCTACCGCCCAGAGGGTTACAACTTTACTATTTATGTGGCCCCCAACTACCTGGAGCAACATGGAAATCTACTCCAAGTGGACCTTTTCGACCCAGAGACCTGGAACATCGGCAACAAATGGAACGCCGGTCCCAACGCCATTGACGAAATCCGTAGAGCACCGGGAGGAGAACATCCCCAACCGGAGAACATCTACACTACTACCCAGTTTACCCTGTACGCCCCTGACGGGACGCAAATTGCCCAGGCCGTGTACGGCCCCGATGATGACCCCACAGAAACCGATTTGAAATGGGTGACCCCGGAAGGGTTCACGGTGGACGTAAATACCTTTGGCCCTGGCAACTATCGCCTCAATGTGAAGTCCATTGACGGGTCCAGCGAAAATGGTTTTGACCTACGGGCCGGGCCGCCTCTGGGGGAAGGGGAAGAGTTCGAGTTCGTGGATGAGGTGCTCATCACCGCAGCGGGAACCTTGCCCATTAACTTCAACCTGACTGGCACGGTGAACATCACCTTGGGCTTCCTCCCTACCCAAGCGGCCGGAGGCAAAGTGTTCATCACCAAGTTCGACACCGACGTGGGGGCCAAAGAAATCGTCTACTACGACGAGTTGGGCAACGAATGGCCCGGTGAGTTGGCTGGCAACGGCTACTTTAAGGTGGACGCCTTCGAACTGCCGGAGGACTATCCGGGCAGTATCCTCTACGCCCGCTATCGGGCTGGATGCCAGGACACTTCGGTGTGGGAAATGCGCTATGAAGCCACCAAAACGGGACCGGGGGAGTTGCTGTTAATTGATTAAACAGAGAGGAAGGGGCAAACGATGAGGCAAGGTCGCAACCGGGGACAGGCAGTGGTGGAACTGGCGATTGTTGTACCCCTAATTCTGCTCCTGCTGCTGGGCATTGTGGCTTTCGGGCGGGTGCTGAGCCACTCGATTCTCGTTACCAATGCTGCCCGGGAGGGAGCGAGGCACGGAGCCCTGGGACAGCCGGATGAGCAGATTGTTGAAGCCATCAAAAGGGAAACCACCTCCTTGGACCAGAGCCAGTTGTGGTGGAAAATCACCCCCCCAGATGACCATCCCGACCGAGTGCAGGGCCAGAAAATCAAAGTGGAGGTCTGGTACAACGACCGCCTGCCCGTTCCCCTGCTTAACATCCTCCTCAGTCCCCGTACCCTGTACGGCAGGGCAATCATGGTCATTCAAAAGCCGACCGAACAGGAGACGGGCGGGGGATAGTCGGAGGCGTGAGGCGTGAGGTGTAATGCGTGATGCCAGCATCGAGCATCCACCACCCAGTATCGCAGTGGCAGAGCGGTGGCATCCGTTCGGTTACGCTTGCTTAGGGGTGAGAAAAGTTGATGTGGCGACGCAGTCCGTGGTTGGTTATCGGTGTTATTGGCTTGCTAATCGCAGCCCTGGCCTGGTACTTCCTCCGTCCCCGTCCGACCCTTCCTCAACCCCGGCGTGTGGTCGCAGAGGCAACAGTAGTTGTGGCCCGAATTGACCTCCCCACGAGCACAGTTTTGCGGGAGGAACATCTAACCTACGCCACCGTAACTGAGTTCATCCCGGATGGAGCGGCTCGTATTTCGGAAGTCGTGGGAAAAGTGACCATGCGGTCCTTCTCGGCCGGTGAACCTATTCGCCAAGGGGCCTTGAGCCTCACCCGTATTGCTCTGGCTGCGGCTGCTCTACCTCCTCGTTATCAGGCCATCGTGCTGCCCCTGGGTGAGGAACCCACCCTGTTTGACTTCATCAACCCCGGCGACCGAGTGGACGTACTGGCGACCTTCGACTCCCGCTACACCGTCACTTTGGCCCGGGGGGTGGTAGTTTTGGCCCTGGGCCTAACTCGTGGCGTCGAACTGGTCCGACGCCGGATGGAACTTTCTCCTGAGGCCCAAGCAGCCGCCGCCTATGCCCGCAAACGGCGGGAGGAACGGCTGAAGAAAGAGGGAGCAGCGCCGGAAGAGGCGGCCGAGGAGAAACCCGCGGGCCCTCCAAAACCCGAACGCCGCCCTTCTCTGGCCAACGTCACCCTGGCCGTAACCCCGGAACAGGCCGAAATCTTGGCCTTGGCCAGCCACACCGCCACCCTCCGCATCGTCCTCTGTTCCCGCTGGCAATAACGCCATGAGGCCACCGTCTCGCTGACAGACAGCCCACTCCCCTGACCACCACCGATAGCAGATGGCCTATGGCTTATTAAAACGCACCGGCGAGGCGGTAATGGTGGATGACGAACGGGAGGAAGTGCGCACTGTCCAAGTCCTACCTCCCCGTAGCAAGCAGGGAGGGCAGAGAGTTGACCTTCACCCGTCTCCCTGTTCTGCCAGGCGGCGGATGAGGGCGCGGTTTTCAGCGTGGCCCGTGCGGTAGGCCAAGAAATGACCCCGCACCGGGCGGCCCAAAAGGTAAAGGTCGCCCAGAAGGTCTAATATCTTGTGCTTGGGGAACTCGTGGGGCAGGCGTAAAGGGGCCGAGTAGCGGTCGGCGAAAATTACTAAGGCATATTCCACCGATTGGGTCTTCAGCCGTCCGCTCTCCAACAGGGGACGCACTTCTTCTTCGGTGATGAAGGTCCGTGCGGGGGCGAAGTCGGCGACGAAGTCGTGCTCACCAGCGCAGTATTCGGCAAAATCCGTCCCAATGAGTGGGTGGGAGTGCTCCAAACAGTAACTAACCCGTAGGCCGTCATAGGGCAGAACGCCCAGGACCTTCCCCTCTTTCGCTATCCAGCAGGGTTGAGTGACGGTCAAGGGTTCCACCGGGGCCTCCAAAGGTTGAAGGTCAGCCCGCAGGAGCAGTTCCACCCAGGGGGCTACGCTGCCGTCAAAGCAGGGGAGTTCCTCGCCCTCGACCTGAACCTGTAAGTCGGTCACTCCCAGGCCGTGACAGGCGCAAAGGAGGTGTTCCGTCAGCAGGAGGGAGTGTTGGCCATCGCTCAGAGCAGTGCAGTTGGGGGCGTCGGCTAAGTGGGCCACATCCGCCGGCAGTTCCACCCCCACGTCCGAGCGTAGGAAGCGGATGCCTCCTCCCCCCGCCGGCCGGAGCGTCAGGGTGATGTCACGCCCGGTAAACACCCCGAAGCCCGTGGCCGTGACTGGTTGCCGAATGGTCTGACGGTGCATTGGCTTTTCCATTCCGATACGGGAGACCACCGCCTAAGGGCAAAGGTAAGGGTTAAACTGTCTCTCCCGGCCGATGGTAGAAGTGGGGCCGTGGCCGGGGTAGAGGACGGTGTCGTCGGGCAGCGGCAGGAGCACGCGGCGAATGGAGTCCAACAGGGTGGTGTAGTTCCCGCCGGGCAGGTCGGTGCGGCCAATACTGCCCGCAA
Source organism: Armatimonadota bacterium (assembly GCA_012961305.1). Taxonomy (GTDB): domain Bacteria; phylum Armatimonadota; class UBA10988; order UBA10988; family DTZQ01; genus DTZQ01. The sequence continues at coordinate 4,678 of DTZQ01000166.1, forward strand.
AGAGGGTGTCGCCCACGAAGGCCAGACCCTCGGCCAGCAGACACACCCCGCCGGGGCTGTGGCCGGGGGTGTGACGGACGATTAAGGTCATGGTTCCCAGCGAGAACTGGTCGCCGTCCTGCCAGTAGTGGTCAGGGGGCGGGCTGTCGCTCACCCGCAGGCCGAACCACCGGGCGGCGGAAGCGGCCTGGACGGCCAGGGGTTCGTCCTCTGCGTGCAGGTACAGCGGGGCTCCGCTCACCCGCTTGAAGAAGGCGTTTTCCGCCACGTGGTCGAAGTGGCCGTGGGTGTTCAGAATCGCGGTCAGAGTCAGCCCCTCCCGCTGCACATAGTCCCATACTACCCGACTGCCCAGGCCGGGGTCCACAATGGCCGCCTGCTGCGCCTCCCAGTCCACCAGCAGGTACACGTTGTTGGCCAGCGGCCCAGCGACGAAAGTTTCGATGTGCATAGCAGCCCCAATGGTAGCCGTCAGCCCAGTCCGGAATGCAGGATGCCACCACCCTACCACCCCGATAAAGGCGTCAACGGGTCAGTAGGTCAGTCCATTGACCCCATTCTGCATCCTGCACTGGTATGGAAGCGCGGTGGCTGTTCACGTATCACGCATCGCGAATTTTCTCCGTGCCTTCCGGGCAGGGCCCGAACAGTTATCCCATATTGTAACTACTCAGCCGGTTCAACATGATTGACCGGAATGAAAATACCGGTTAAAATTATGGTGGTGAATTGAGACG
>DTZQ01000167.1 GCA_012961305.1 Armatimonadota bacterium
CCCCCCGCACGCGGGGGGAATAGAGGAGGGGTATCCTGCATCGAGGCAGGAGCGCGATGGCTGCTCACGCCTCACGGCCTTCGCAGTTGCCGCAGGAGGTTACGGTCGGCATCATAGATGTTCACTTCCAGCGGCATCTGGCCGGGGAGAAAATGGGTCGCACAGGCGAAGCAGGGGTCATAGGCCCGGAAAGCCATCTCCACCATATTCAGCAATCCTTCCGAAACTTCTCCTCGGTGAATCAATCCCTGCGCCGCCTTCTTCACCGACATACAAATCGCCGCATGATTGTTGCCCGTGGCTACAATCAGGTTGACTCCCGTGACCATGCCCTCTGCATCCGTCTGGTAGTGGTGGAAGAGGGTGCCGCGGGGAGCCTCCACTACGCCTATCCCCTCCGTAGGCGTGGCCGTGGGCAGGTTGCGCACCTGCTCACTGGTGATTTCCGGGTCGCGACTCAGTTCTAACAGCCGTTCGGCGGCGTAGAGGAGTTCCACCAGCCGGGCCCAGTGGTTGGCCAAAGTGGCGTGGACCGGTTTGCCGCCTAAGGTCGCATACATGCGTTCGTAGGCCTCTTGGGCCGCGGGTGTGGCCATGCCATCGGCCACGTTGAGCCGAGCCAGAGGAGCCACCCGATACACACCGCTGTCCTTGCCGTCCACGAAGCCCTTCCAACCGATTCGCTTCAGATAGGGGAACTTAAGGTAAGTCCAAGGCTCCACGTGCTCGGCGATGTAGTCCAAATAGTCAGCAGGCTTGAATTTGGCAACCTCCCGGCCCTCTGGGTCTACCACCCGGATGTCCCCCTCATAGAAGTTGACCCGATTGTTTTCATCCACCAAACCCATGTAGTAGGTGACCAACCGGTAAGTGTCGCTGAGGATGAGGTCTACATACTCCTGGTTCTTTAAGACGACGTCGTCGAACAGTTGGAGGGAGAGTTGGGCAAACTCAACGCAGGATTGGGCTTTCTCTTCGATTTCCTGCCGTTCCTCTTCGGTGAGGGCTTTGCTCAAGCCGCCCGGCAGCCCACAGACGGGATGGGTGGCCTTGCCCCCGATTAAGGCTTGAATCTGCTGCGCATAGGCTCGGTGCTTAATCACCTCGCCGCCGATTTCCAGGCCCACTTTGGCGACCACGCCCAAGATGTTCCGTTCCGCGGGGTCGGCCTGCGGCCCCATAACGAAGTCGGGGCCCGCCAGGGCGTAGAAATGGGCGATGTGGGAATGAATCATGTGGGCGCAGTAGAAGAGTTCCCGCAGTTTCTTGGCCGCCGCGGGGGGGTCCACGGCGAAGACAGCATCCACCGCCTTGCTGGAGGCCATGTGGTGCGCTTCGGGACAGACGCCACAGATGCGAGGGGTAATGCGGGGCAGTTCCTCCACCGGCCGGCCCTCGCAGAACTTCTCAAAGCCGCGCAGTTCCGGCACCTGGAAGTAGGCATTGGCCACCTCTCCCTCCTCGTCGAGGAAAATCTCAATCTTGCCATGACCTTCCAGGCGAGTGATGGGGTCAATGGTGATTCGGCGCATGGTTCTCCACCTTTCTTTCCAGACAACGAACTCAAGGCCACCGCTCTTCCATCCCCCTCACGTCCTCGTGCGCTGCAACAGCGAGGCCGGCAGGCCAAAGCGGTAGAAAGTGCCCAGGGGGTCTTTGATTTGTTCGACGATGCGGGCCACTTCCTCCGGGTCGTCGGAGTCGATTAGGGCGCTCATCGCACTCAGGAGTTTCGCTCCCTGGTCGGCGATGTCGGCGGGCGGACCGAAACAGCCCCGGCAGGGCATGTTCACTTTAATACAGGCGGCGCCGCAGCCGGCCCGCGTGGCTGGCCCGGCACAGATGAGGCCCTGTTCCAACAGGCACTTCTCCGGGTCGGGGATAATCTCCCAGGGTCGCTTGAACTCCTTGACCGATTTCTCCTCGGCCTTCTCCCGCTCACATTCGTCGCAGAGTACCTTCTCTGGGGCGATGGTGGCTCCCGGCGGGGGCAACTGGTTGGTAGCGATGGCCTCCACCGCCTGGAGTATCAGGTCCACCGGGGGCGGGCAGCCGGGCAGGTAGTATTCCACCTCCACCACCTGATTTAAGGCCCGCACCGTATCATAAAATTCTGGTATTTCCAGTTCTCCTTCGGGTACTTCCGTCTGGGGCTGGGGGAGGACGCCATCCGCGTTGGCGGTCGAGGGGGTAGTGCGATAAACGCGTTCGAAAATGCCTGCCTGGTTGGACACGTTGCCCAAGCCGGGAATCCCACCCCAGCAGGCACAACTGCCGAAGGCGACCATCACTTTGGACTTGGCCCGCAGCAGGTGAGCAATCCGTTCCTGCTCCGAGTTGCGGATGGCCCCGTTGAAGAAGCAGACATCAATGGACTTATCCTCCAGCGCTTCGACGTGGTGGTACTTAAAGTCCAAGGCCACGGGCCAGAACACAATGTCAGCCAGTTCGGCCAGGTCCAATATCTTCTCGTTGATGTCCAGAACGGCAATTTCACAGCCGCCGCAACTGGCCGCCCAATAGAAGGCGAACTTGAGTTTGTTCATGCCCTTTCCGCCTCCTTTGCGGGGCAGACAACCAGGTGTGCCCCTACATGATTTCTTTCCAGTTCAGGGGGCCTAACTGGCGCACCTGCTCCGTCATCTCCGCTACTACCTGTGCGAATTTCTCCCCCTCAGCCGCGGAAATCCACTCCAGGCGCACCCGCTCCTTTTCGATGCCGAACTGCTCCAACATCTTTTGCAGCAGCGGGTAGCGGCGTATCATCTTGTAGTTCCCCACCCCGTAGTGGCAATCCCCCGGGTGACAGCCGCAAATTAGAACCCCATCGGCCCCCTCGCGGAAGGCTTTAAGCACGAAAGTCGGGTCTACCCGCCCGGAGCACATCACCCGGATGGGAGTGACGCTGGGGGGATGGATAAGGCGGCTGGTACCGGCCAAGTCCGCCCCTTGATAACTGCACCAGCGGCACAGGAAACCGACAATTCTGGGTTCAAAATCCTGGTCCATTTTCCCTTGTCCCTCCGCCTCGATACTATCCCGTTAGACGGCACTAAAGTGCCTGATTCCAAACGTATCACGCCTCCTTTTCAGGCCACCATCAACATACCCTCGATTTCCGCGAAGATGTGTTGGTCGGCGAAGCCGTACTGTCGCGCGGCGCCCGAAGGACAGGCGGCAACACAGGCCCCGCAGCCTTTGCAGAGGACCTCTTCAACCACGGAGACATTTTTCTCCTCATCGAAATAAATGGCGGTGTAGGGACAGAGCCCGATGCAGATTTTACATCCGGCACACACGTCCTCGTTAATCGCAGCGGTAATCGGCTCAATTTCCACCACGCCCCGGTCAATCAGGGAGAGGCTTTCGGCTGCGGCTGCGGCCCCCTGGGCCACACTGTCAGGGATGTCCTTGGGGCCCTGGCAGGCTCCGGCCAAGAAGATGCCGTCAGAGGCGGTGGAGACCGGGGCCAATTTGGGATGTTGTTCCAGGAAGAAACCATCGCGGCTGCGGTTGATGCCGAAGAGTTTGGCCACCTCCCCTGCATCTTGCCGGGGCACCAGGGCGGGACAAAGGATAACCATATCTACGGGCAGGCGCCGCACGATGCCCAACAGGGTATCTTCGCATTTGACGATGAGTTTGCCTTCTTCCTCGGGGGTTTCGGCGAAGTCGGTCACCTCGGCGGCTTTGCCCCGAATGAAGACGACATCCTCCTCCATCACCCGCTTGTAGAACTCCTCGTAGCCCTTACCGAAGGCCCGCAGGTCAATGTACAAC
>DTZQ01000168.1 GCA_012961305.1 Armatimonadota bacterium
GGCCGCGCGCGGGAAAAAGGGGGCCGCACGCGGGGGGAAGAAAGGGGGCCGCACGCGGGAAGGGGGTGTGGCCATTGACCTCTTGACGGTTGGGCCATAAGTGATAAGCCGTCTGGGGGCTGACTGCTGAAGGCTTCCAGATTCAGAAATCGTACTGGTCAATGTTTTCCCTGGTGAACAGCATGGGCGGGCCCAGGAGGACCTGGTCGCCTTTTACCTCCTTCGCGCCCAGCCGTCCCGCTTCAATGGAGGTGTCGCCGGGTTTGAGCGTTCCCTCGGCTACCGCGTGGGCGACGTAGATGGTCAGGTAGCCCAGTTCCACCGGGTTCCACAGGACGACCGTTTTGACCGTGCCGTCGTGGACGAACTCCCGCATGTTTTTGGGTGTGGACAAGCCCGTAACCGCCACCTGGCCGCTCTTGCCCCCTTGCCGCACTGCGTCGGCTGCGCCGGGGAAGGCCACGGAAGAAAGGCCGATAATGCCCCGCACCTCGGGATGGGCCTTGAGTACGTCCTGCGTCTGCCGAAAGGCCTCCTGCATGTCCTCCCCTGGGGTTTTGAAGGCCACTTCCTTCATTTGGGGATAGGCTTCTTTCATGTACGGTCGCATGTGCCGTAGCCACTCCGTCTGATTGGGAGCCGTAGCCGTGGAACTGATGATGGCTATGGGCGCATCCTCGCCCGCCTCCTTGGCCAGCACGTCAATCAGGGTGCGGGCGATGGCTTCAGGAGGGGCCTGGTTGACGAAGAACTCCCGACCTGACTTCTCCGGGTCGGCATCGGCATCCCAGGTGATGACGTGAATGCCTGCCTCACGCGCTCTCTTCAGGTACGGCGCCACGGCCATCGGGTCGTTAGCGGCAATGGCAATCACGTCCACCCCTTGGGCGATGAACCCGTCAATCAGTTCGTTCTGCTTCTCCTCCTTGGCCTCCGTCGGTCCCTCGTAGATGAGTTCAATTGTGCCCAGTTCCGCAGCCGCCTCCTTGGCCCCTTCTTCACAGGCGTTGAAGTAGTCAATGCCTTTGAGTTTGGGAATCATGGCCACGGTGAGGCGTTCCCCCGTCGGCGCAGTTGGCGCGGCCCTCGCTGAGGGCTCACTCGGAGGTGCTTCTCTGCCCGCCGGCTGTCTGGCACAGCCGAGCAGAACGGTCACCAACAACACGCCTCCACTTAATCTCAGACATTTTTTCATCTTCGGTTGCCTCCTTTAACTGCTTGGTTCCCCTTGGGGATAACCTTTTCTTTCTCCGTCCCCTCTTCCGGTCCCCCACATCTATTCGCCCCCGGAAGCGATATTCCTTTTGCCCCTGCTAAGTACAGCATCTCCAATCAAAAGGTCTGCGACTCGGTTGACCTTTTTTCTCCCGATGTGGTATAATGGAAATCGAATTCGGGAAACTCGGAGAATTTAGCCATGCAATTTACCCACCCTTGGGCATGGCTGTGGTTGGCCTTGCTCCTGCCGTACACCATTTTCTTCTCCCGGCGGAGCCTGGCAGGGTTGGAACCCTGGCGAGCCCATCTGGCCCTGGGCCTGCGCCTGCTGGTGCTTGTCGGCTTGGTTTTGGCTCTGAGTGGAATGCAACTGGTCCGCCATCCCGATAACCTCTGCGTGGTGTACACTTTGGACGTTTCCGACAGCATTTCCCCGGCCAACCGCGAACGGGCTCTGGAGTTCATCCGCCGCGCCAATGAACGGATGCGCCCCAACGACCAGGCCGGTTTGGTGGTGTTCGGCGCACAGGCCTATGTGGAAGCCCTGCCGCAGCCGGGCCTGCGGGTGGAAAGGCTCCATTCGCGACCCAACGGAACGTTTACCAACCTAGCCGCCGGCTTGCGCCTGGCCTTGGCTATCCTGGCCGAGGGGGCCCAGCCCCGAATTGTGCTCCTCTCCGACGGCAACGAAAACCGGGGGGAGGCCCGGCGGGAGGCTCGGCTGGCCCAAGCGCGGGGGGTGCCCGTGGAGGTGGTGCCCCTGACCTACACGGCCCCCCAGGAAGCACGGGTGGAGAAAGTGACTTTACCCGCAGAGGTTAAGCGCGGCGAACCCTTTGAAATCCGCGTCGTCGTGCGCAGTGAAACGGCCGGCCCGGGGCGACTCTCCCTGCTGCGCGATGGACTGGTGGTAGCCCAGCAGGAGGTAGCCCTCACCGCAGGCAAAAGCGTGTTCGCCCTGCCGCAGACTTTGACCTCAGAGGGATTTCATTCCTTCGAGGCCCTGTTGGAACCAGCGCGGGACACGTGGGCCGAAAACAACCGGGCCCTCGGTTTTACCTTCGTGCGGGGGACACCCAAAGTGCTCTACATAGAGGGCGAGCGGGGACAGGAGAAATATCTGACGGCGGCTTTGCGGGCCGCGGGCCTAAGGGTAGAAGTTGTGCCCCCTGAGGGCCTGCCCACGGAACTGGCCGCTTTCGGCAATTACGAGGCCATTATCCTCAGCGATGTCAATGCCCTGCGACTCTCTGGGGCGCAGATGGAGATGCTCCGCAGCAGCGTGCGGGACCTCGGGGTCGGCCTGGTGATGATTGGCGGGGAGAACAGTTTCGGCGTGGGGGGTTATTTCCAGACCCCGGTGGAGGAGGCCCTGCCGGTGAGCATGGACGTGCGGCGACAGCGGCACTGGGCCAGCGTGGGACTGGTGGTCATCATTGACAAGTCGGGCAGCATGGCAGTCACCGAGTACGGGGTGCAGAAGATTTTCCTGGCCAACGAGGCTGCGGCCGCCGCCGTAGAGTTGTTACAGCCTTACGACCGGGTGGGGGTGATTGCTTGCGACAGCGGGCCCCAAGTGGTGGTGGGCTTAGTCTCCGCGGAGAACAAGGAGGCCCTGGTCAACGACATCGCTACCATTCGCGCCGGCGGAGGAGGCATCTACGTGCGGGCGTCCCTGGAGAGGGCCTATCAACTGTTGGCTTCCGCGAACACCCGCCTTAAACACATCATCTTGCTGGCCGATGGGAACGATGCCGAGCAGCAGGAGGGCTGTCGGGAACTGGTGCAACGTCTGGCAGGGGAGAAAATCACCCTCAGCGTGGTCAGCATAGGCGAGGGCGTGGATGTGCCTTTCCTGCAGGATTTGGCGGCGTTGGGTCGGGGACGGTTTTACTTGACTACTCAGGCCAGCCATCTACCCCGGATTTTCACCCAGGAGGCGCTTCTGGCTGCTCGGTCGCCCATCGTGGAGGAGGAGTTCCTGCCCCTACGGGCCAGTGGGAGCGAAATCCTGCGGGGGTTGGAGGAGTTCCGTCCGCTGAAGGGATACGTGGCCACCACTCCCAAGCCGCTGGCCAGCGTGCCTTTGGTTTCGCCCCCCGGCGACCCCATTCTGGCCGTCTGGCACTGCGGCTTGGGGCGCAGCGTGGCCTTCACTTCGGATTGTAAGGCCCGTTGGGGGGCCTATTGGGTAACTTGGGAGCGGTACAGCCAATTTTGGGGCCAAGTGGTGCGTTGGTGCTTGCGGCGTACGCGGCCAGGGCTCTTCGAGGCGCGGGTGGTGCCGAAGCGGGGGCAAGCGCGAGTGTTGGTAGAGGCGGTGGACGAGAGGGGACAATTTCTAAATGGGCTTACCTTTCACGCCACGGCGGTGGGGCCGGATTTCAAAAGTGTCCGCTTGGAGTTGGAACAGACGGCTCCCGGCCGCTATGAGGGCACCTTTGCCCTGCGAGGGGTAGGGGTGTACCTGGTGAATGTGGGTCAAGAAGCAGTTGCTCCCAACCAGGTAGGGGCGGCGCAAACGGTCGGCTTTGCCCTCTCCTATTCGCCGGAGTACCTCCCTTCTCGCAGCAACGAGGTTCTGCTGCGGCGTCTGGCCGAAATGACCAATGGGAGGGTGCTGCACAGTCCGCAGGAGGTATTTGCCCGCCGGGGAGGGGCGGCGCCGGTGAGGGTGCCGCAGGACCTTTGGGCTGCTCTGCTGACTTTTGCGCTGGGGCTGTTTCCGCTGGACATAGCCGTGCGCCGGCTGAGGATAAGTTGGGCGCAGGTGGCGGCTGGGGCGGCGGCTGTGTCGGCCCGATGGTCGAGTGGGGTGTCCGAGACA
>DTZQ01000169.1 GCA_012961305.1 Armatimonadota bacterium
AGCGCGCTGATGCCGCTAATTCGGCGGGCGTTGACCAAAGCCGCGATTTGCTCCTGCAAATGGGCCTTGTTGACCTGATAGGGCAGTTCAGTGATGATGATGGCTGTGCGTCCCCCCTCAATCTCTTCAATGAGGGCCCGCGCCTGCAGGGTGATGCTCCCCCGCCCCCTGGTGTACATGTCCCGAATTCCTTTGGTTCCCAGAATTATGCCCTGGGTGGGGAAATCCGGGCCGGGGATGTACTCCATCAACTCCTCGACCGCGATGTCGGGATGGTCAATGTAGGCACAGATGGCCTCGGCCACCTCGTTGAGGTTGTGGGGCGGGATTTTGGTGGACATGCCCACGGCAATTCCCTCGCTGCCGTTGCACAGCAGGTTGGGAAACTTGCTGGGCAGGACGACCGGCTCTTCCAACCGTTCATCGTAATTGGGGCGGAAGTCCACCGTATCCTTGTCCAAGTCCTCCAACATTTCCATCGCCAGCGGGGCAAGGCGGACCTCGGTATTGTGATTGATGAAGCCATTGGCGACGAAGGAATGGCAATCGCTGTCCACCCGCAGGGAGTAAACTCGGTGCCTTCCGGCGTATTCGAGTGAGACGATGGGGTCAAACAGATACCGCCTGAGGGCCAGGAACTGTGCCCATGGGGCATCTGGCTTCGGCAGGGCTTGCATGAGGCAGGGAAGGGCACGCGCCAGGCGCGCCGGACGGTCGAAGTGGTGTTTGCGCAACCATTCACGATGCCGGGCAGCGATTTGAGGCACAAAACTGGCGAGGAAGGACACAAAATCCATCTGACTGAGCCCGGCTTCTGAGTGTACTTGGAGCATGTCGGCTAAGGCTTCCTTTTTGGCTTCCGAGACGAAGCCAATCTGCTCAGCAAAACGCCGTAGGTTTTCCAGGCCCGTAATGCACAACCATCCACCGTTTCTGCCCCGGGGGCGTCTTGTGCTCGCAATGCCGAACCGCAGCAACAGAACCTGGACCTGCTTGAGCAGGGTTTGACTGCGCGAACACAGGCTAATCCTCAACCGGCTGTTGCCGAAACGCTGGGGGTTCCCCTCTCCCTCAAAAAGGCCCCGCAGGAAGGCAGCGACCACCTGCCTGGGGGAGCGCAGCACGACCTCTGGTATGTGCCGTTGGGTGGACTGTCCCTGCAAGCCCAGATTGCGCAGGAAAGCGACCACCTGTTGGCTCACCACCTGCATTTGCCAGAAGTGGCGCTTGCCGTAACTTACAGGGTTGCGCAGCCAGGTATGCAGGCGACAGGTAGGGAAGGTTTCTCGCCATGCTTGGTAGAAGGCCGCCGCGAAATCTCTGGGCGTTAGCGTGAATTCAATACGATGGGGCTGGAAAGTGGCTTCCGCCACCAGTGCCCCCAGCAGGAAAGCCAGCGTCTCTTTTAACTTCTCAGGCAAGGGATGGGGCTGCACCCCGGAGTTAGGGGGGAAAACGGGATGGTAGGGGGACAAATCCACGAGTCCTTCTGGCCAGAGGTTCTCACTGCGGTCCAGCACCAGCCAGTCGCCTACTTCAATCTGTTCCATCGTTTTCCAAGCGAAAACGGGCCTTCCCTTCTCATCCGGCTGACAGACCAGCAGGGGATGGTTCGCAGTGCCCCTAATCTCGTATCCATGCCGGGTACGCACCTGCCAGGTTGGATGCTCACCGCAGTCGAACCATTTGCGGGCCGTATTGACCCCTCCATCCGCCGATAACACCTGGATTGGGATGTCTTCCGGCCCTGCCGAAAGTTGCGCAATGGGAATCAAACCTTGGTCTGTGACCACCAACGCGTCGCCGGTTACGCAGTAGCGCATTGCGGCTGGGGGGTCTCCGTCAATGCTGCCGAAGTTGCCCTGTCCCTCAATGAGGGGATAGCGCATGTTAAACTCCTGGGCCAGGCGGACCATTGTGGGATACACGATGCCCTCGCCATGGGGATGGTAGTCACCCGAGGTCTGGCCTGCTACCTTCGCGCTCTTGAGATGCTGTCGGTTGGGATATAGGCGCAAGTCATACATCGCCATCAGGATGCGCCGCTGGGCAGGCTTAAGTCCGTCGCGCGCGTCCGGCAGGGCCCGGGAGATGATAGTACTCATGGCATATTCCAAGTAACTCTCCTCCATCTCCCGCGCCAGACTTATTTCTCGTACGGGGGCTGCTTCCGGCATGATGGGGTTATCTCCTATCAAATGTCCAAATCCTTTACCCGTTTGGCGTGTTCCACAATGAACTGCTTGCGCGGTTCGACCGCGCTGCCCATGAGGATGGACATGATTTCATCCGCTTTGACCGCATCCTCCACGGTAACCCTGAGTAGGGAACGGGTTTCCCGGTTCATCGTGGTCTCCGCCAACTGTTCCGCATTCATCTCCCCCAGGCCCTTATATCGCTGGATTTCCACTCCCCTCTGGGAGCCCAATTCCGCCAGAATGGCGTCCCGTTCCTCCTCCGAATGGGCATAGTAGATTTTCTGGCCCACTTTGATGCCGAACAGCGGTGGCTGGGCGATGTAGATGTGGCCCAATTCCATCAGGGGCCGCAGATAGCGGAAGAAGAAGGTGAGCAACAGGGTGCGGATGTGATTCCCATCTACGTCCGCGTCGCTGTTGTGACAACATAGACCACCCAACCCACAGATGAAGTTTTCCTCCTCGGCCACCGAAAAATCGTACACCATTTGTGTAGTCGGCTCCACTCGGCGCACCCGGCGGACTGGCAGGGCAATCAGGTCCCCTCCTACCGGCCGGAACCGAGGGTTGACTCCACCGGAGGCAGCAGAGGTCAATTGGGGAGCCAATTTTGCCGCCCCAGGGTGTGCCTCCCACACCGGTTGCAGGTAGGCTACATCCTCCCGGGCGGCAATCGTCAGCGTGTACACCGGATGACGGGTCGGAATGGCGGGTGCAGGTTTCTCCTCACCTTCCGTCGGTTCCCGGCGGGAGATGGAAGCCACAATGCCATGGGCCAACAGCAGATAGGCCAATTGACTGGCCAAGTCCCGAGAGGTGGTAAGGAAGGAAAGGCCCTGCGGACTTAGAGAGCCCTCGCCCAGAAAATAGCCTCGCAGGAAAGCCAGTTGGAGGGCCGGAGAAACATTGAACACCAAATCCGGCAGGCGTTTACGGGCTGAGTTCTGGCCGGCGAAGCCGAAAACCTGGGCAAACACGGCTGCCAAGGTCCGGTGCACTATCTTCAGTTCGCCAACCTGCCCTTCCCGAGGGGGGTAATAAGTCGCCAGCGGGCCAAAGAGTCGTTCGCAAGCCGCCCGCAGTTCAGCCATCCCCGGTTCGTTTGATTGCCCCACCGCCCAACGTACTCCATTGCGCTCGGAGCAACTGCCCTCTGCTACGAAGAAACCCAACAGGAAGAGCAAATCGGCGTTGACTGGCAGGAAACGAGGCAGCGGCCGATGGGCATAATGCGTTGCACTCAGTTCCACTTCTGCCTCGCCCAGTACCTCTAAATCAGCCGCGGTCAAGTCCTGCAAACGGATGGCTTCACGGACGCGGTTGCGCCCAGAATTGCGCCCCTGCGTCCGCCAAGTCCGTTCCCGGCGCGATTCACCCACTTCAACCTGGGCCCGCACCGCCTCCGGAGCCAAAGCCTCCACATAACGACGAAAGTGAGTTACAGTTGACCGGCTCGGGCCTTGCTCCCCGGCATGGAAGGTTACGGGTTGGCAGATACCTACCGCCTCACCGATGGCCCTCTGACTTAGGCCTAACTCCCGCCGACGGGCAGCCAATCCCTGACGCACATCCTCCGGCAGGGTCACCCGGGGTTCGCCCAGGGTTGGAGGGTCGGCATATTCCCGCCGTATTCGCACCTTGAACAATTCGGCTACCGCTGGGCCTCGCACCCAGACCTCACTTTCCAGACAGTCGCGTACCTCCCACAGAGCCCGTAGCAGGTCCAACCGCTTCGGAGGCTGGTTAGAGACCAAGGGGAGACGTCCCGGCGCCACTATCCAATCGCCGGGCCGTACCTCAGCACCCCGTTTGACGCTCAAGCGGCCATTTTCATAGGTAAAAATGCTGTGCGCTGCCGTTACTCGCACCGTGCGCCCATAGGCGGTGGTGATTTCGTACAGCGGTTCCGTGAGCGGATGGCGAAGGACCTGGCGAATGGGTTTGAACCTAACTCTTTGGGTGCGCCGGTCGAAACAAAGCACCTGATAGCCTGTGAGGTCACTGCGCCGGTGGACTGGCACCCCCCCTCTCGCTTGCACCTCCACTGCCGACCCTTTCAGTTGCTCATCAATGAACTCGCCTATGCGCACGGCCCGAATCGTGCCCTGGGGGTCGCGCAGGAAACACCACTCATCATGGTCCACGCTCATGATAACGATACGCTGATAGCGAAGTTTACGCAGGTTGAAACTGTCAGCCCCCAGTCTGTTCCCCCCTTCTTCGGCCT
>DTZQ01000170.1 GCA_012961305.1 Armatimonadota bacterium
CATTAGTTTCCGACCCTGGGCCCTTTCAAGCGCCCCGGTCTCCAAACCTCAGCGGGCTTCAGCACGCTTCTCCTGCTCTGCCTGAGCGTTGACGCTCAGGCCCTTAGCATCAGCCAAGAGGCTCCCCCCAGAACTCCGCCCAGGTGGGACGCGGCGGTACATCCCCCCGCTCCAATCGTTCCTGCCACTGCTCGTCCGTGAGCCGCTGGCCCAGCGGCTGCTTGAACTCGTAGTAACTGAACACCGCACCCTCGCACAACTGCCATTGGCCCCCTACGGGCACCAAGGCCACTAACCGTCCCGGCCGCCCCACTGCCTCCTCCAGCACCTGCCTGCTGTTGGTGTCCGTGTGCACATCGGCCACCAGAGCCATTTTGGAGTCCACCTGCGGGTCGGCGATTTTTCGGGCCTGGTCCGGCGGCAGTTGGGCCAAATGGCGCAGGGTGCCGCCGAAGTTCCAGATAGTCCGGTACTGTTCCTCGGACAGCCCCTCCCCTGCCAGTTCCCACTGGGCGATGGTTTCCAAGGCCCGCAGCAGGGCGGTGAAATCCTCCAATTTGCGGGCGAAGGCCTTCGGCAACAGGCCCCGCCGTTCCAGGCCGGTGGACATCTGCTGCAGGAGTTCGCGCAGGCGGGCGTACACCTCCGGCACCGGCTCGACGTAGCCGTGGGTAAGGGTGGGCATTATGGGGATGGCCGTGGCCCGGAGAGTGTAACTCTGCTTGGCGTAAAGAATGGTGTCGTGGCGCAGTTCTGCCCAGGCCCCCAGGGCCGTGTGCAACTGCTTGCGCAGCCAGGCACCCGGGTCGAAAGGGGTGGCCGACGCTGCCTCTTCGGACAGCAGGGCCCGCAGGGTGTGCAGCGTAGAGTAGTAGAGGTTCTGCCCCCACTCCTCGGGGGTCAGAGCGGCGAACTCCGACCGCAGTTTGGTCAACTGTTGGTCGTAGCCGACGTAGTCCGTGTCACCCTCCTCCCGCAGAATGGCCAGCGCCGCTTCCGAGCCGAACACCGCCAGCACGTCCAAACCACGCGGAAAGCCCCGAATCAGCCCTCTCGGCCCTGGCACGGCGGTGAAGGGTCGCCCGCGGCCCTGATAGGAGCCGACGCGAGAGTAGACCAACTGCTGGAAAACGTAGGAGTCGGGCACGAACCGCTGGCCCATGAAGCGGAAGCCCTGCACGGCAGCCATACCTTCGGCTTCCACTTCCCGGTCGGTCACTTCGGTAGAAACGATACGCGGCGGGCGTAGTTTGCGGGCCGCAGCGATGAACTCGTCCAGTTGGGAACGTGGGAAGACCCGCGGCGGCACGGAGCCGAAAATCCGCTTCGCCAAAGGCGCGTAGTCGTGAATGTCCAGGTCGTCCGTCTTGCCCACGAAGAACACCGTCGGTTCGTAAATGCGCTCCCACCGTTCCCAGGCCCCCTCTACCTCCTGCAGAGCCTTCATCAGAAAGAGGGCTTGGGCGGTGAATTGGCGGATTTGGTCCGGGGTGAACCGGTGCCCGCTCAGGGGGAAGGACATTCGCCCGTACCACATCATCGCCCGGAAATAGCGCCGAAAGTCCCGGTTGCGGGTGTAATGCCCGCGGGGAACGTACTGGCTGTAGTCCTCTCGATAGCCGAACAGGGGCGAGGCCGCAAAGCCCCCATGGGCGTCAATCAGTTTCAGTTCCGCCTCCACCTCCTTCCGCACGTAGGGGGGCACTTCCACCTCCAAGCCCAACAGCCGAGCGGCCAGGGCCAAAAAGCCCACGTTTCGCCGCAGGGCCGCCGCGGCGTCGAAAGCCCCTGCGGGGATTTTGAGCGGCATGACCCCCTGTTCCTCGTACCACTTCCGGCAGTAGGTTAGCAAGTCAGCGGTCAGGGTGTCCAACTCCCTTATCAGGTGGTCAATTTCGGCCAGACGCAGGAGGTAATCGAACATCAGGTGCCCGGTGTGCAAAACTGCGTCGCTGGTGACAAACTGGGGCCGATTGCCCTCCCGCGCGGCCTCGTACAGTTCGTACATTTCGTCGAAAGGCGTGGGACTGACGGCGAACCCGTACTGGGCCAGGAGCCTGCGCTCGGCCTCGCTTAGGGGGAAGGTGTCAGCATTTTTGGCCTCCTCTAAGCGGCCACGGGGCCCGCTCCGTTCGGGGTCCGCCCGCACCGGCGCCGGCCCGGCCCAGGGAAGGGAGGGTTTCTCCCCGGAAGTTGCCCCCTTCTGACAGCCGAGGGCCCAGGCCAGCAGGGAGAGAAAGGTCAAACTAACAATGATTTTCATGGTTCACTCCTCCAGAGGAAAGGTCAGTTCAACCCGCGGCGGGCGGTCACCGGGGAAAACGACTCCTTCGGTGTACAGCCAGCCGGCGACGTTGCAATAGACCGTCGTATCGGTGTTGCTCCTGACCCATCGTCCGTCGGGCCGCTGCACAGCCAGGGTCAGGGCGGTGAACTTGCAGCAGTCGGGCAGGTGGGTAAACCCGGCAAAAGTGATTTCGTTGCGCACTTTGAGCGCGGCTACGGCCTCTGGGGGCAGTTCCAGCACATGCTCCTCCCAGAAGTCCGGCTGGTGCGGGTTGCTGTTCAGGGGGAGCAGGCCCACCGGCACACCGTTGAGGAGAATGGGCCGGTCGCCCAAATCCTGTACGCCGAAGACACAAATCCGCAGTCGGGCCGCCTGCACCCGCTCCCAATCCCCCGGTCGCAGTTTGGGCCGCTCCTCCAAGGGCACCGAGGCCCTTTGGCGCACCATTAGGGGCAGCGAGCGACAGCGGCGGCCAGCGTGGGGCGTGGGCAAAGCAGGAGGAGGGTTGGGAGTGGGCACGGTCAACTCCCGGGCCACCAGCGGTTCCTCCGCCCACAGCCAAACGCTCCACCAGTATTCCGTCGGTCCAAAGGGTTCGCTGCCTGCCGTCACGGGGAACAGGGGCCAGGTGACGAGATGGCGGCCAGCCCTCAGCGGCAGGCGCAAGAGCCGCCAGCCCGGCCCCGCGTTTTCCAGGGGCAAGGCTTTCTGGCCATCGCTGGTGAGAACGGGGGAAGGAGGAAGCGGCTGAGGAGCCGGCGTCTGCTGGAGGAGCAACAGCGCATAGTTCGCCTCCGCGAGCGTCGGAACGTTCACCCTCACCCGGACCGTTTGCCCGATGACTTCCACCTTTCCCCGAGGCTCCGGTCGGGACGGACCGAACTCGACGCCTTGACGGGCCCTTTGTCCGCCAACTATTTCCACCTCCACCCGCTCTCCTGGCTCTCCCCAGAGGTGGAAGGTCGTTTCCCCCTCCCCCCGAGCCGCCACGCTGGCCCGACAACCGACGAGGGCGGGTTCAGGCAACTGGTTGCGGGGCGTGAAACTCAGCAGTTGGGTTTCGTAGGGCCCCAAAGTGAGCGTCAGGGTATCCGTGGCCGCGACTTTCAGCCCCTGTACGAACCGATAGGGGTAGAGCGTTTGCACCACGAAGGGGCCACTGCCAGGTTCCGTCCAGGCGGCCAAATTGATGGTCACCCTTTGAGCCTCCAGCGACGGATTGCGCAGGCACACGAACCCATGTCCGGCAGAGAAGTGGGCGTAACCGTACACCTCCCCGGCCTCCGGGTTGCCCGGCAACATCTCCCCCTGAGCCAGCACCTTTTGGTTGGCCTCTGCCCAAGCGAGGGCCTCGGCCAGCACCCGCCAGCGGGCTTCGTCCAGCCGCGCCGGGGTGAGGTAGAGTTCCTTCAGCATGCTTCCCCGTCCGAGGTTGAGGATGACGTTGTTGGCCCACCGGTCGAAGGGTTCGTGTTCCCCACCCAGGCGGTTCAGTTGCCCGTCAATGATGCCGATGGTCATAACCGCCGACACGGGGAACTGGAAGCGATGCGCGCGCAAGTTGCGCCAGAGTTTGCCGTCGCGGTAGGTCATCGCCCGGTCGCGAGGTTCCCAGGCCGGTACTTGGTTGTCCCAGCCGAAGTCGCGGCAGAACTGCATCCAAACCGTGTCCACCCATCGCAGCCACCAGGGGCTAAGCCACATGCCGCCGCTGGGATTGAGGTACAGGTCGGGTCGCAGGTTCCGCATGAACTCGTACACGGCGAGGGCTCCGTCCACCCCGGCCTCGAACCCGTAGGGATGGGCGGGCAGGTGTCCGTGTCCCGCGGCCTCGCAGCGAAAATTGTTGAAGTCGTGTTTGAAATAGACGACCCGGTCGTGCAAGATGTACTCCCGTAGCCGCTCCTGCAAGGCCGCTCGGTAGCGAGGGCCGGCCAGGCAGTAGTGGTGGTTGCCCACTTCGTAGCCCTGTGCTGCTCCCCAGGCCACATCTAAGTTGTGCGCCGTAGCGGTGAGGGGCAACCAGAGTCCCAGATGGGTGCCGAGGGCCTCCAGTCCGTCGGTCAAGGGCTTCCAGCCCTGGGGAAGTTGCTGGCGGTCCACTCCCCAAATGGACTGGCGGTTCTGCCAGCCGTCGTCCACTACAACTGCGTCCAAGCCCGGCCCGCCCCGAGAGCGCAGTTCGCGCTGGAAGGTTTGGGCTCGCTCCAGCAGCCTTTCGGGAGTGAGTTGAGGACGGCGCAGGTCGTACCAGGAATTGTAGACGATGAAACTGCGCGGCGGGCGGCGGAAAGTGCCCACGTAGCGGCGAAACCAGGCTTTTACCTGTCCCTCCGGCGCGACCCCCCACACGGCTGTTTTGCTGGTCCAGGACGCCCGGCCCACATACGCCCCCGGATAGTGCCGCAGAGCAATCGTCTGGCCCTCCCTCAGGTTGTATCCGGCCGGATATTCCAGGCCCAAGAAATGGCAGTTGGCCAGGAAAAGGGGCTGCCCGAACCCGCCCAAATCAGTTTCTGCGCCGGTGGTGAAGTGTTCCACCTCCACGTCCTTTACCAGCACCCCGGGCCCCCGCAGGCGGAGTTGTTTGCGAAGGAAGAAATCGTTCCGGCCCAGGGTGAACACCAGGTCAGCCTCCAGGCCGGTGTCCTCGTGGCGCAGGGTGAAGGTCAGCCGTTGACCGTTCGCCAGCCGCTCTCGCTGCTGTTCAACCAGGCAGAAATCGCGGCCGGTAAGGGCGCGGTCGTCGCCTAAGCGCAGGACGAACTCCGCCGAATTTACCGTTAGTTTCTGCCCCGTTAGGCGGTTGACCAGGGCCACCGTGCGCACCTGCCTGCCGGCTAAATGGAACCGCCTTTCTAAGAACCGATTGGCTAAGACGACCCGGTTCCGGCGGAGGGAAAGGGTTCCCGCACTGGCCCCTGCTGACCCCATCAATCCCAGCAGGGCCAGCAGCAGTAGGGCCCTACCCGGCGCCCTTTGCAATCTCAGATTTGAGATTTGAGATTTGAAATTGGCCAGGAGGTTGTCATTCATACGGCACCTTCATGGTTCGGCCCCGCCGGGAGGACTTCTCGGCCGTTTCTAAGATGGCAATGACCCGGCGTGCCTCCTCCGGCTTGACCGCCAGTTCCTCACCCTTTAGCAGGTGTGCGGCGATGTTCCGATAGTAAGCGTCCCACTGGGAGTCTCGGTAGGGCACTCGCGCCTCGGCCGGATAACCATTCACATTCGTCAGCAGGCGGAAATGGCCGTCGGCCGAAATTAGGGCCCCTTCGCTGCCCAAAATGCGCCACCGTTCCTTGCCCACCTTGGCCAGATGGGACAGTTGCACGTGGGCCAGCGCCCCGTTTTCAAAGCGCAGGACGGCCTCTACGTTGTCCTCGTTGGTCACATCGTGCCATTTGAGTTTGTGGAAGAAGCCCGTCACCCCGGTAACGCGGCCGGGCAGGAGGTTCAGCAGCCAATCCAACAGGTGCGCCCCCCAGTCGTAAAACGCGCCCCCGGAGACTTTTTTGTCGCTGCGCCACCAGTAGCCAGGGTGCCCATAGCCCCCGCCGAACATCTCCACGTGGAAAATCTCCCCCAAGAGGCCCTTGTCCACCACTTCCTTCAGGGCCAGGAAATCCCCGTCCCAGCGCCGATTGTGGAAAACCGAAAGCATCACCCCGGCCTCCTGGGCTGCTGCTATCATGGCATCGGCTTCCCTCACCTTGAGGCACATCGGCTTTTCCACTACTACATGTTTGCCCGCCCGCAGACACTGGAGAGCCACGGGCGCGTGCAAGTTGTGGGGCAGGACCACTACCGCCAGGTCGAAGTCGGCCCGGGCCAACATTTCCGCGGTGTCGTTGTAGGTCTCAAGGTTCGGGAAGTCTTGCTTGGCAGCAGCCGTGCGGGCCGGGTCAATGTCGCACACGGCTATGGCTTCCAGGCCCTCAGTGGCGTTAATCCATCCGCAGTGGGCGCGGCCCATGTTAAACGCTTCGCCATAGCCGATGACCGCACAGCGGATAGAAGCCTGCTGTCCTTTCCTCCTCTTAGGCATGTTTTCAGTCTCCTTTCCTTATTGGAACTACCACCCTTCCACCGCGATGCAGCCACCGCCGGCCACCACGATACAGGATACAACCCTCCCCTTCCCGC
>DTZQ01000171.1 GCA_012961305.1 Armatimonadota bacterium
AGTCCACCTGGCCGGCATCACCGGACAGTTGGCCCCGCCGGTGGAGCAAAAGGTCATTTTCACCTTCGCTGGCGACCACGGGGTAACGGAGGAGGGAGTTAGTGCCTACCCTGCGGAGGTGACCGCCCAGATGGTGCTCAACTTCCTGCGCGGAGGGGCAGCAGTAAACGTACTGGCGGCCCACGTGGGAGCGCGGGTCATCGTGGCCGACTTGGGAGTGGCGGCGAAGTTGGAGCCCCATCCTGACCTGTGGGACTACAAAATCGCTTGCGGCACCCAAAACTTAGCCCGGGGTCCCGCCATGACGCGAGAACAAGCGTGGCAGGCGGTGGAAGCAGGCATAGCCATTTTCCAGCGGGCGGCCCAGGAAGGGGTGCATCTGGCCGGCACGGGGGACATGGGCAACGGAAACACCACGCCCAGCAGTGCCATCGCTGCCCTGCTCACCGGTCGGCCGGTGGCCGAGGTGACCGGGCGGGGCACGGGATTGGACGACGCTGGCGTGCGCCGCAAGGTGGAGGTAATTGAACGGGCTTTGGAGGTCAACCAACCCGACCCTTCTGACGTCTGGGACGTGCTGGCCAAAGTGGGGGGATTTGAAATCGGCGGCCTGGCCGGGGTTATCCTGGCGGGAGCCGCGGCGCGGGTGCCCGTGCTCATAGACGGCTTCATCTCCGGGGCTGCGGCCCTGATTGCCGTGAGATTGGCCCCCAGGGCGCGAAACTACTTGATTGCTGCTCACCGTTCCGCGGAGCCGGGCCATGAGGCCGTGTTGGAACAACTGGGCCTGCGGCCCCTGCTGGATTTGCAAATGCGCTTAGGCGAGGGCACGGGAGTGGCTTTGGGCTTCAGCCTGGTCGAGGCAGCGGTGAAAATCCTCAACCAAATGGCCACCTTTGCCGAGGCCGGCGTGTCCGAGGCCCTGGAGTGAAGGGGCAGGGAAAATGTGGCCGTTTTTGCTCTCCAGTCTGGGTTTGTTGCTGGCCCTATATGGGGGTCTGGGAATTAGGGCAACTTCTCCGAATCCGCCAGCCCGTTTGCTCAGTGGCTCGCTGGACGTCCAGCAACTGGTAGGTTGGGACCCAGAGGGCCGTTCATTGGTGTTCCTGGCTGCCAGCGCAGAGGGAAGGACGCTTCTGTACCGGGCGGCCGAGGAGGAGGGAGCCACGCCTGAACCTCTGCTCACGCAGCCGCTTTACGAGCATCCGCAGCAGGTGGTCCTCTCTCCCGACGGCCAGCGGTTGGCCTTTACGGCCGAGGAGGAGGGACAAAACTGGCTGTTCGTAGGTCGGCCGGGGGAGCCGGCGGAGCGAGTGGCTTTGGTGGGGGAACTGAAGGCTCCGGCGCCTTTGGCCTGGTCGCCGGAGGGGAGCCGCCTGGCCTTCGGCCGGCGGGCGGAGCAGGACTACTCACTCTACGTTTTGTCCCTGGAGGGCGGGGGAACCGCCTTGGACCTGCACTTTCAGGCTCCCTGTCAGGCCGTTGCCTGGTCGCCCGACGGCCAGAAATTGGCCTTCATCAACCCCCAAAATGGCCCCCCGTGTCTGTACGTTTTCTCTTTCACCCCGCCACGACTGCGGCTCTACCAGCCCGTAGCGGACTTGCGTTTGGTGTGGTCACCTACCAGTTGGCACGTGGCAGCATTGGGTCGCCGCTTCAACCGGCCCAAAATTTACCTGTTCGACACCCGCGCCGTACCGCTGATTCGCCGGCTCAATCCTCAGGGGCAGGCGGCAGAGGACGACCCTCCCGCCTGGGCCCCAGACGGGTTGCGGCTGGCCTTTGCCGCTCGGTCCCATCCCCGCGCCCGAACTCATCAAGTGTACCTCGTTGCCCTGCCGGAATTGGAACCTCTGTACCGCCTGAGCCGCAGCGGGAGGGACAACCACTCTCCGGCCTGGTCGCCGGATGGACAATGGCTGGTGTACGTATCCGAACGAGGCCGCGACGTGAGCGGTCGCGAACGGGCCGATTTGCGTTTTGTCCGCCCGGACCGGCCCGGCCGGCCGAAGATACTGGCCCCCTATCCCTTCGTCACCGCGCCCCACTGGTCGCCCGACGGCACCCAGTTGGCGTTCCTCGTTTCCCAGGAAAAGGGCACGGCTTTAGGGGTGGCGGAAGTACAGGACTTCTTGGCCTCCCCCTGAGGGGAGGAAGGGCCTCTTTTGTGGCGAAGAATAGAAATAGGAGTTATATGGACGCGCTCCTAAGCAGGCGTAAAGCCGGCGGCTACCAAACCTGGCGTTTGATTGCACCACTGGTATTACCCATGCTCCGGTCAACATCCCGTATAGGTCCTCAGTCCCGCAGCGCCCGGCCGGGGTTCGGAAGCAAGAGGTTGCTTCCCCTCCTCGCCGGGATGGGCTTGGCCGCTTTCGGCGTCCAGGCGAGGGAGGTTTCCTTTGGTCCGGTGCCCTTTGTGCAGGTGCCCCTCTTAGCGGTCAGTCCCACAGTGGACGGAAAGTTGGACGACGCCGTCTGGCAGGAGGCCGCGGCTCTGGGGTCCTTCGTGCGGATGTCGGGCATCGGTCGTCCCACCCAGCCCACGGAAGCCTGGGTGTTCGCCACCGAAACCCACCTGTACTTGGGCGTGCGCTGTGCGGAACCGGAAGGGGAGCGAATCAAGTGCGCCGTAACCCAGCGCGACGGGCCGGTGTGGACTGACGATTGCGTGGAGGTTTTTGTGCAGCCGCCGGCAGAGGTCCCATCCGGCGGGGCCATTGAGGGCAAGTTGGAAACTCTCCCCTACTATCACTTCATCGTCAACTCGCGGGGGGTGCTCTACGATGAGCGCAACCGTGATGCCCGTTGGGACGGCGAGTGGAAGGCGGCTACCGCCTGGGAGGAAGGGGGCTGGACGGTCGAGTTTGCTTTGCCCTTTTCCCTCTGGGGTGGCCTGCCGCCAGCGGAAGCCAGATGGCGGCTGAATGTGTGTCGCTCCCGCACCCCGCAGCCGGAACTAAGTTGCTGGTCCCCCACCGGCAGCGGGTTCCACGTGCCGAAGCGGTTCGGAGAGGTGTCCTTCGGCGGAAAGGCGTGGGTGAGTGCCTGGGACTGGGGCAATCCTTGGCCGGGTGCGCACACCCTCCGGGTGACTGTGCGTCGCCACACGGAGGAACCCACCCCCAGCCAAATCACCTCCCTCGTGCAGCAAGGCCGACAGACCTCGGCCCGAGCGGTGTCCACTTTGACCCTCCGCGGAAAGGAGCAGACTCTGGCCCATCTGTATTTCTTGGCCGTCGAGGGCCCGGCGCAGTTGGTAGCCACAGTAACTATGGGCGACCCTGGGGAACTGCTAACCCGGCAGGTGTACTACCTGAACGTGGCTGAGGTTTCGCCCCAGGTGCGAACTCTGCGGCAGCGGCTCCAGCGCCTACGAACGGCGATGGCCGCCACCGACCTCCCCTCAACTGCCCGTGCCCGGCTGGAGCAACTGCTGAGCGCACAGGAGCGGGCAGTAAACGAACGGGTACAGGCCCTGCGGGAAGTCCGCGACCCGGCCCAATGGCAGGCTTTGGCCGCCGAACTACAGCGGTTGGAGCAGCCGCTGAGCATCTTGGAAGTGCGCCTGGCGGCCTACCGGCGGGTTGCGACCCTCAACTCCCTGCCGACCTTTGGCTACGGGGTGGACATTCCGCTGCGCAAGTACCTGCGACAGGACCCCTTCCTCGGCACCCCGGAGGGCGTGGTGCGCTTCAGTGCGGCCCGCAACGAATACGAAGCGGCACAACTGCTCCTGTTCGCCTTTGACCAACCCCTGCAGGAGGTGCGTTTGGAGTTCTCTGACCTCGTGCAGGGCGGAAGGCGGCTGAGCCGAGAGCACCTTTCCTGGCGGCTGGTGGGCTACGTGCCTACGGAGAAACCCATCTACGAAGTGCGCCACGTGGGCCTGTGGCCTGACCCCCTTAAGCCGGTGGACTCCTTCGAGGTAGAGGCCAACTCCTTCGAGTCGGTATGGCTCACCGTTTACGTGCCGCCGGACACCCCCGCGGGTCGCTACCGGGGGACGCTCACCGTTCGACCAGCCAACGTCCCCCCACGCACCGTGCCAGTGGAACTGCGGGTGTGGGATTTCGCCCTGCCGAGGGAGAACCACCTGCGAACCGCCTTTGGCCTCGGCGTGCCGGCTAAGTACCATCCCGACTACGACCGCTACCGTGACAACTACTTTGCCCACCGTGTCAACCCCACCGGGCTGGGAGGGCCGAAAATTGAACCGCCTTTCTTCGACTGGCCCGGGGCAACGCAACTGGCAGGTTGGATGTATGGCAGCGCTGATTCGGACTCAGGGGCTTCAGCCCCGTCGAGGTGCTATAACGGCGCTGAAGCGCCTGACTCCAAAGGGCCGCTGTATTTCGTCTGGGAGACGGCCCAGGGGCGACGCTACTGCGCGGGGCCGCTGCCCATCGTTCCCCTCACTTCCGAGGCAGGGAGCAAAGGGAGATGGCACCCCTTCGCGGTGAACCTGCGGGGCACGGAGGAACCCGTCGTGCGGTTCCGCTTTGAGTACCGCGACGCGGGCCCCCTGACGCTGTACCTGGACGACCTCTGGCTGCTGGGAGAGCAGAGCCGCAGGGTGGACGATTTTGAGGGGGAGAGTGGCTGGTACGCCTGCGGCCCTTGGGCCCAGGTAGCCCTCAGCACTGAGCGGGCCCATCGGGGGAAGCGGTGCCTGCGGTTCACCGTTGAGCCCACGGAAAGGGAGGAGTGGCTGGACGAGTGGCCGGCTGCGGCCCGAACCGCCTGGGTGCGGCCGGACGTGCCCCTGCGGTTGGACTGGACAGAGTTCGATGCGCGGGTGGAGAAATACCTGCCGCGGGGGTTAAACTCCTTCGTGCTCGCAGGCCTGCCCTCTGTCGGCCGGGAGACCTCACCGGCCGAAGCAGTCCAAATTCTCGCCCAGCGGGGCACGGCCCAACTGGCCCGGGCCATGGCGGCCCACCTGCGGGAACGGGGCTGGCTGCATTTGGCCTACACCTACCTCTTCGACGAGCCAGAACCCAAGCACTACCCCACTTTGAACCTGGTCCTGGGCACGGTACATCGGGCCGCGCCGGGCCTGAAAAACCTGATGACCGCCCGGCACTTCCCCCCAGAACTGAAGCACGTGGATATTTGGTGTCCAGAGGTGTTCTCCTTCGACCCCCGGGCCGCCCGCGCGGAACAGGCCCAAGGCAAAGAGGTATGGTGGTATGTGGCCTTCAGCACCCGGCATCCCTATCCCAACTACTGGATTGACTACCCCGCCCTGGACTGCCGGGTGCACTTCTGGATGACCTGGAAGCATCGGCTCAACGGAGTGCTGTACTGGTCGGCTACCTATTGGGCGCGGGTGAACCCCTGGGAGTCAGGCCACACCTATCCGGGGGCCAACGGAGATGGGAGCCTTCTGTATCCCGGCGAGGACGGCGGGCCGGTGGATTCCATCCGCTGGGAGTGTATTCGCGACGGCCTGGAGGACTACGAAGTGTTTTACCTGCTGCAAACGACCGCCGAAACCCTCCGACGTCTGCCCGGCTCCTTCCGACAGCGGAAATTGCTGGCCGAAGCAGACCGGTTGTTGGCCATTGACGACCGAGTGGTGCGCAGTTATCGGGAGTACAACCCAGACCCCACCGCCCTGCTGGCGGCGCGGGAGCAGATGAACGCATTGTTGGAGCGGATGATAAGGGCCTTGGGCGGCCCGCCCAAACCCCACCGTTCGCCGCTGCACCTGCGTCCCCTGGAAGTGCAGAGGCGAAGAAGTGATAGACGTACAGGCGCCCAGAGGAGGGGACGTTTATGGGCCGTTGGGCAATCACCACCCCTCTCCCCTTCTCTCCCCACGTGCGGGGAGGGTGAGAGTGGGGTGCATCCTGCATCCTGCAATGCACCCTCGGCGTCATCGGAGACGGGCGAGCGCGAGGCCGCGCCGGAAGATTTGGAAATGCTACTGACTGCCCTGGGGGTCGCCGTCGCGCCGCTCACCGCGCAGGCACCGGAGCAGCCCCAACTGGTGTTGTACTACCACTTCGAGGACCGGCGGCCCTTCGCCGTGGACCACTCGGGGCGGCAGAATCACGGCTTAGTGCGCGGAGCGCGGCGGACGGCTGGGCCGAAGGGAACGGCATTGGCCTTCGACGGGGAACGGGGGCGAATTCTTCTGCCGGAGGGTCGGGTCTTGCTCGGACCTCGTCCCAGGCAGGGAACCATTGCCTTCTGGCTGCGGCCAGATTTCGCTCCCGAATCCCTGCCCCGGGGCCAGTGGGAGGGGTATCAGGTATTTTTCTACCTCATGGAGACCGATGGCAACCTCCTGCCCGACGGCTTCGATGAAATCGGTCTGTTCGTCCACGGCGACCGGCTAATTGCCAAAGTGGCCGGACCGCAGACGGGGCCTTTTGTCAACCTGCCCTCTCCGCTGAAGCAGGGTGAATGGGCGCATTTGGCCTTGACTTGGGAACCCCGGCGGCGGGTTCTGTACCTCAATGGGGAACCAGTGGTGACCAATACGGAGGAGTACCCTCCTTCGGCCTTGGACGACTTTCGGGGAATGGTAGGGGAACACCCCTCCAGCGGGCGGTGGCATTTCAAGGGAGCGATGGATGAAATCAGGGTGTACAACTACGCCCTCCCTCCCGCAGAGATACGTGCCCTGGCCGTCGGGCCTTGAAACTCGGGAGCACTTTTACCACCCGACCCTGCCCCAGCCCGCTAAGGCGTTGATTCAGAGCAGGGGCGGAGTCCAGGCTTTAGCCGGGCCCGAAGAAAGTTCCCCGGACCTGTAATTCGGGGCTGTGGGCCCTAATTATCCCTCTTCCGGGCCGGCAGGGGGCCGGGCGCGTTCTCCCCCCTCCCGACGTTCGGCCACGAAGACCACTTCCACCAGACGGTCCAGGGTGACCACCACCCGCCGGGTGCCAAATCCCACCAAAAACGCCAGTCCACAGACCGCGTGGCGGTTCGTCAGCGCAGCCGTGGTGCCCAACATCCACAGGCCGCCGGTGACTAACAGGTACACGGCCATGGCCAGCAGTCCGCTCAGCGGCGGGCGCAGCAGATACCAAGTGGTGTAAGCGGGGTCGAAGGTGCGGTCGCGCAACGGCTGGTACATCCCCATTATCCCCTTGCATACCCCGCCCAAAATCCCCCAGCATAAGGCATAACCTATCAGTTGCAGGCCCTGTCCCTCTGGACTGGCCGGGTCTATGCCCAGCCAACTGTAGGGCCAAGTCGCTGCACTTCCATCCCAGAGGCAGTAGCCCAACCCGAAGGCCAAAAGGCCAATGGCCACCTGGTAGGCCGCAAGGCCGAAAATGTTCCACTCTAAGTGGGGGTGAATCATCCGGCGGGCCGCCTCGGTCTGCATTTGGGCATAACTCAGCCGCTGGGCCGCCCTCTCCACCTCCGGCGGTGTAGCCGCCAGGGCCGCCTCTGCCTCCTGCACATTCCGCCGGCTTTCCTCCAGAACCGCCTTGGCCCGTGTTAGGCGTACTTCCTCGGCTTTGCAAACGCTTTCCAGAGCCTCGTTCTGCCGGTTCAGCGCAGCCAGACCCGGCCTTAGCCGCTGCTCCTGGGCCATGGGTAAGGTTCCTCCTCCAACTTTGGGATTGTGAAAGCCAGGCTTTCGCTTGGGCACAAGCGCGGCTTGTGCACTTCCAAGCGGCCTAACGTTTATGGTCCATGGCCGCAGCCAGTTCCTCCCTTAGCACCTGTACTATTCGCTCTAAAGCGTCCCGGCGACCTAAAGCGCGGCTGGCCGCGCCCATTTGGGCTAAGCGGGCCTCGTCGGAGAGCAGTTGCGCCAAAGTAGTGTACAAGCGGTCGCCGCTGAGGTCGGCGTCTAAGAGTACCTGGGCTGCTCCCTGGACCTCCAGTTCGCGGGCGTTGATTTCCTGATGGTTGTCCGTCACGTGGGGGGAGGGAACGAGCACGGCTGGCAGGCCCAGAGCGGTGATTTCGTTGAGGGTGGAGGAGCCGGCCCGACAGACAATCAAGTCGGCCGCCGCATAGGGCTGTTCCATTTCGTCGGAATAGGCTACCCCGCGGTAATACGGGGCTAACCGTTCGTCCCCCAATTCCTCTACCCGGGCCCGCACGCCCTCGAAATAGCGCGGACCGGTGATGTGGTACACCAACCAGGGAGGCTGTTCGGCCAGCAGTCGCGGCAGCAGGGCCACCACCGCTTCGTTCAACGCGGCCGCCCCTCCGCTGCCGCCCACGATGAGCACCATTCGCCGCGTTTCCTCCACCCCTAAATGCCGCCGGGCTTCGGCCCGCGTCACCCCAAAAAGGCGCGGGTTGACCGGGCAGCCGGTGACCACGGTGCGGGTGGTGGGAGCAAAATAGGGTCGTGCGCCTGCGTAACTGAGCATGACCAGTGCTGCTCGGTGCTGCAGCCACAGGTTGGCCCGGCCCGGCCGCACATTTTGCTCGTGCAGCACGATGCGCACCCTTTGCCTGCTGGCGGCCAGCACCGTGGGCACGGAAACGTAGCCCCCCACGCCCACCACCAGTTGCGGACGGTAACGACGCACCACGGCCCAGGCCCGCAGCACGCTCAGTCCCAGGCGGAGGGCAAAGACCCCTTGCCCCAAGCGGCTTCGCCGGGGAAAAGGATAGGTCTTCAGGCCCACGAAGGGCACCCCCCGTGCAGGCACGACTCGCGCCTCCAGGCGGGTGCGGTCGCCCACATAAACGACCTGGGCATACGGGCGCAACCCTTCGGCCATGGCCAGGGCGGGATACACATGCCCCCCGGTGCCGCCCCCAGTGATGATGACGGTGGGCAACTCGGTCATGGTTTTCAGTCCCCATCTTGCCCCGAAAGAAGAAATGTGCTATAATGTTAAGCAGCGAAATCTTTGCGGGAGGAACCGCGCGTGGAAGCCATTTCTTGGTTAGGCCTGCTGGCAGCGATGTTGGGCTTCATTTTGCTGTTTGGGGTGACAATTTTCCATTGGGAAAGCATCCCTGAGCGCATAATGGGCTTGCCTACCAGTTATCTTATTGGCGGCCTGTTGGGCTTTTGGTTTATAACCATCGTGCTCCGAACACGGGAATATTCCCGCCGCCTGATGGAACGCTCACCCCAGGTGTTCTGCCTTCGTTGCCGATGGGAAGGTGATTTAGCCTCCTGGGAAGCCCAGGAAACGTGTCCCAACTGCGGCTATCAGCACTACCGCTACGTCAACCCCGAGGACCGAAAACACGAACCGCCGCCTAAGCCACCGGCCGCATCTGGGGGAAGAGAATCACGTCCCGAATCGAAGCCGCGTCGGTGAGGAGCATTACCAAGCGGTCTATGCCCAAGCCCAGGCCGCCCGTGGGCGGCATTCCATGCTCTAAAGCAACGAGGAAATCCTCATCCATGCGGTGGGCTTCCTCCAGGCCCCGCTGGCGGAGGGCCAGTTGGGCCTCAAAACGGGCCCGTTGGTCCAAAGGATTGTTCAATTCGGAGAAAGCATTGCCCAATTCCAGTCCGCCGATGAAGGGCTGAAACCGCTCGGTCAGCGTGGGGTCTTCGGATTTGCGCTTGGCCAGGGGAGAGAGTTCCACCGGATAGTCTATGAGGAAAGTGGGCTGAATGAGGCGCGGCACCACCCGCTTTTTCAACACCGCGTCCACGATGTGGGCGAAATCGTCCGTCGGCTGCAACTGGACTCCCAAATCCTCCGCCGCCCTTCGGGCAGCAGCCTCTCGTTCCCCTTCTTCCTCACCCATCGCCCGAAAATCAATGCCGGTGTGCTCCGCCAGGGCCTCGTACAGTTGAACCCGGGGCCAGGGTGGGGTAAGGTCAATGGCCTGGCCCTGATATTCAAGGTGGAGCGTCTCCACCGCCGCCTCGCAAGCGGTTACTATCAGCAGTTCCACCAAGTTCATCATCTCGTGGTAATCGGCATAGGCCTGATAGGCCTCCAGCATGGTGAATTCGGGATTGTGTCGGGGGTCAATCCCCTCGTTGCGAAAGTTGCGGCTGATTTCGTACACCTTCTCAAAACCCCCAATAATAAGCCGCTTGAGGTACAACTCCGGCGCGATGCGCAGGTAGAGGTCCAAGTCCAAGGCTTGGTGATGGGTGACGAAGGGCCGGGCCGTGGCTCCTCCGGGAACCGGCTGGAGGATGGGCGTTTCAACCTCCCAAAATCCCTCCTCGTCCAAGAAATGGCGCAGGGCCCGGATAACTTTCGTCCGGGTTTCAAAGGTACGGCGCACCCCGGGGTTGACCAGCAGGTCGAGGTAACGCTGGCGGTAACGGGTCTCCACATCGGTTAGGCCGTGATATTTCTCC
>DTZQ01000172.1 GCA_012961305.1 Armatimonadota bacterium
GGTGGAAGGGAGGTGGCCTGCATCGGGGTAGCCAGCGGTGGCTGTATCGCGGTGGGAGAGGGCTAAGACAGAGGAGAGAGCATGTTTCCCTCGGCTCGGTTAGCGATAGGAGTGGGTTTGGTCGCCATAGGGCTCCTGTTGGCCCCTTTGGGAGCCGGTTGGGCCTGGGTGACCCTCCTGGGCAACCTGCTGTTGGCTGCCCTGGTGTGGCTGGACTACTGGTGGCTACGGCAGGCGGACCACTGCACGGCGACCCGAGACCGGGAGGAGGTTTTCTCCCTGGGTGCGGTGAACCCGGTGCGGGTAGTGGTGCGCCATCGCGGGCGGTGGCCGTTGGCCATTGAGGTCGCCGATGAGCCACCGGTGGAATTTAGCCTTCGCGGAGGACGGTTCCAAGCCCACCTGCTGCCAGGCGAGACCTGGGAGGGCCGATACGAGGTCTTTCCGCCCCGGCGGGGTGACTATCGCTTCGGAGAAATTAAGGTGCGTTTTCGCACTCGGTTGGGGCTCTTAGTGCGCCAGCGGAGTTTTCCGGCCGAAGCGGCGGTGCGCGTTTATCCCAACCTGCTGGACGTGCGCAAGTACCAACTGTTGGGGCGGCGGGACCTGTTGGCCCAGATGGGCGTGCACCAACGGCGACAGCGGGGGCTGGCGCTGGAGTTCGAGTATCTACGGGAGTACCAGCCTGATGACGAACTGCGGCGGGTGGACTGGAAAGCCACGGCCCGGCGGGGAGAGTTAATAGTCAAAGAATACGACGTGGAGCGCAGTCAGCAGGTGCTGTTGGCCCTGGATTTGGGCCGGACGATGGCCAGTCGGTTGGGAGAGTTGACCAAGGTGGATTTGGCCCTCAACGCCTGTGTACTGCTGGCCTATGTGGCCTCCCTGTGGAACGACCGGGTGGGCCTGTTAGCCTTTGCTGACGACATCGTGGGCTACTTGCCCTTTGGCAAAGGGCGGTTCCAGGCCGCACGGGTGTTGGAGTTTCTGTACCCCTTAGAGGCCCGGTCCGTGGAGACGGACTATCGGCGGGCCTTTGCCTACCTAAACGCCCTATGCCGACGGCGGTCGTTGGTCATCGTGTTCACCGACCTGATAGACCCCGATTCCTCCTCGCTGCTCATCACCCATTTGAGGCCCCTGGCCCGCCAGCACTTGGTTTTGTGCGTGGCCCTGAGCGATTACGAGTTGGACGAAATCTTGCACACAGTCCCGCGAGAGCCACGGGATTTGTACGAGCAAGCGGTAGCCCTGTCCCTCCAGCAGGACCGGGCCCAGGCTTTGGCGGCCCTGCGGGCCGGGGGCATTCGCACCCTCAATGCCTCGCCCCAGGACCTATCGGTACAGGTGGTGAACCGCTATCTGGCCCTGAAGCGGAAGGGAGCGGTGTGAGGCCGGAGAAAAGCAGGTAGGTGTACAGCGCGGCCCCGACAGCGGCAGCGAACAGGAACTTGAAGGAAGAGGGAACTTCCGGCACGGGAGAGAAGAAGGCTTCAATAAGGCCGGCGGGAATGAGCAGCAGAACCACGCCCATAATGAGTTTGACCGCCTCACGGGCCGCCAGTTTAAGGGCTGCTCCGCGAGTGTAGGGCCCGGGGTTCACCAGCGACCAGCCCAGCAGCAAGCCAGCCCCGCCGGCAATGAAAATGGCGGTCAGTTCGATGACCCCGTGTGGGGCCACGAAGGACCAGAACCCTACCCCTACGCCCCGGCGGTGGACAACCGCCGCGACTGTGCCGATAAGCAATCCGTTGAACCACATTAGATAAAGCGGTCCCAGGCCGAAGGCCAATCCCGTTGCGAAAGCAATGAACGCCACTCGGAGGTTGTTGGTCATAATGAAGGAAGAGGCCAGGGGGCGTTCGGGTTCGGGGAGCCAGTTGTGGACTCCGGCGTGCCGCTCGGCCAAATGCTCTAATTCCTCTGCCCAGCCGGGGGAAAACAGGATGTCGGGCATGTCCGCATTTAGATGGGTGAGGAGGAACCCGAACAGGCCGCCCAGCAGGAACAGGCCAGCCGCCAGGGTGATGGCCAACCAATGGCGGCGAACCGCGGCCGGGAACTCCTGGCGGATGAAACGGAGGAAAGAACCCTTTTGCCGTGGCGGAGCAGAGTACACCTGTCCGTAGGCACGAGCCACCAGGCGGTTAAGGACCTCCACCTCAACCCCGGTAAGGCCGTGGGTGCGGGCCCGAGCGAGGGCCGCCGCGGCCCGGCGGTAGGCCCGCCCGAACCGCAGTAACTGCTCCGGCGTCAAACGGGAGAGGCCCCGCCGTTCAATTTGCTGGATTAGCGTTTCTAATTCCTGCCAGGATGGGTTTGAGGAATTCTCCGCTTTTTGCAGGTTGGGGGAATATGCTATCACTTCATCACTACTATCCGGTGCGTGACCGCTCCGTGCCCCGGAACCCCCGCTGGCAGCCGGGAAGGGCTCAGCCTGAACGTACCACCAGACAGGGGCACAGGTGCTGACCCATTTGGTCTAACCCTCGCTCCCTGCCCCGTTCCGACAGGACTAAAGCCTCTCTACGTCCAGGTCACTGTCCCTGCCTGCAAGGAGGCCGAGGTGATAGGCAGGGATGGTAACCTGTCCCTTGACAGGCTCGGCCGCAAGGATAAGCACCGCGGACTTCTCGGTGGCGCGTGGCTACTCAGTTACTCCCCCCTCAGGCGCGCCAGGAGCACTCGGACCCGCTGGAGCACCACTTAGTCCCTGACCACCCTTCATCCCACGCTCATATTGCTCGGGCGTGAAACTTTCCGGGCCCATAGGGGGAGCCTTGGGCCTGGGCTTAGCGGCCATTTTGATAATAATAGCCACGGCCACGATGATGATAATGATGGCCACTACTGCCACCCATTTCTGGCGCATGGCATTCCTCCTCAAACGTAAAATCATTTAAGGAGCGGGCCTGCCCTGACCTACCATTCGTAGGCGCGATAGCGAATAGCCCCTCCGTCGGGCGGCCGACGTATGTTCATCCACCGTATCCATTTCACGTGTCCGTCGAAGAAGGCTATATTGCTGCCGCCTGTGTGAGCAGTGAAATCCTCTGCATTAGCCGGTACTGTGCCGCCACAGCCAATACAGGGGGACCCAGTACCCGCGACTGCAAAGCGCCACAGGAGCCGCAGATTATTGGCCTCCCAACCACCCAGAACAGCACGGCAGTCTCCTACCAGCAGTACCTCCGCGGGATGCTTTATGTTAGATTCCTTGCCCCTGCCGCAGCAGTTGTTGCTCATCGGCTCATTGTAGCCATAATGAACCCGCGGGAACTGAGGCATGCCCGCAATGTAGCGGCTGTCACCCGGATTAGCGTAACACCAACGGCAACCACCCTCATCGGAGCGGCTTGGACACTCAAAGAGTTGCGTATTCTTGACGTATGGGTACAGCCGAACGTACCACTGTAAGGCATTCTTGGCATTGGCCCCTGCCGCAGCCTCTCGGTGTCTTCCCCAGTGCCAGTACGGCCAGCGCTGGTCATAGTCGGACATGTACATCGCAAAGCCCACAGCAATCTGCTTCAGGTTGCTTTGACAGGAAGCCTGCCGTGCCTTCTCCCGGGCCTGGGCGAACACCGGAAACAGAATGGCCGCCAAAATGGCAATAATCGCAATAACCACCAGTAACTCAATAAGTGTAAAACCTCGCTCCCTCATGGCTTTACCTCCTTTTGAACTACTAATGCTTCCATTCCGCAGGATTTACCCCAA
>DTZQ01000173.1 GCA_012961305.1 Armatimonadota bacterium
AGTATCCGTTCAGAACGGGCTGCTCCTTCGTGCCGGTCAAGTGCAGGGCCACCTCCAGGGAACCCTCCACCTCCTCCACTTCGGGCGTTATCTCCTTCACCCAACGCAGGTCGGGCACCCGCAGTTCCGTCTGTACATTCAGGGGCCCCCGCTCCTCAAAGGCAAACCCGTTGCGTTTCAAAGGCACCGTTCCCTGAGCGGTCAGCACCGTTTCTCCTGCCCGCAGGGCCACCTGGCCCAAATTCAGTTCTCCCTTGCGCAGCGTCAGGCCCTCTACCCGTACCGCGTTAAATTGCACTGGCCCCACTTGGGGATTGGCCGCTCGGAAGTGGGCTTCCACAACGGGGGCCTTTATCGAGCCTCGGGCCACCACGTCCAGTTGGGCTTCACCTTTAAGCCCTCCCGCCAGTGGCACCCAGGGGGCAAAATCTTGCAGGGCCACTTTGTCCGCCTCCAACCGCAGGGCCAAATCCCCGTCCAAATCCACTCCCCCGGTGAGCACCCAGCAACCCGGTTGGGCCTCCACCTCCGCGGGAGTAGTCCGCCGCTCCCTCGGCCCCAGAGCCACTTTGCTCCTCAATTCGGGCACCGGCTTGTCACCCAACCGCACCCCCGTAAGGGCCAGTTCTACCCGACCGGCAGGAGAGCGCACCGGGCCCTGCAGGGTCGCCTTCAGGGTCCCCTTGCCCTTCACCGGACGAGGTATCAAACCCAAATGGGCCTGTAACTTGGCCTGCCAGGCCTGTCGCTGTCCTCCGACTTCTATCTTGGCCGTGCGGTCAAGGAAGGCTATCAACTGGCCCAAATCCGTCTCCGCAACGTCCACCACTGCGTTAAGCCGCTGCTGTTCCAAGTCGTAAGCCCCGGCCGCCCGATAGTGGGCCGCAAAGGCCGAAAACTCCACCGGATTGAAGAATACCTTCTGACGGGCGTAGGTCACTTCGGCCCTTAGGTCCGCAAACTGCTCTCCATTGAGCACCACCGCCGGGCTGTGTACGCGTACACTCACCACCGGGTCAGCGACTTCCCCTGTAAATTCGCCCTCGACCCGTAGTTCTCCTTCCGTCACCAGCGGTAATTTTGCCAAAGGTGCAATTTCTTCGTAGCGCAAACGGGGAGCAACCAAGTTCAAAGCCAGCCGCCGGGTCTCCCATACGTCGTCTATTCGGCCCCGCAGAGCAATTTCGGAGGTGCCCAGTTCGACCCTCAGTTCATCTACCTGTAAAGTGTTCTCCCCCAAGCGGAACTTTCCTTCCGCCCGCGGCACTTGTACTCCCGCCAGCGTGCCCTGCTCCCAAGTGAGTTGGCCCTCGGCGTTGGGATGGGGCAGAGTTCCCTGCACAGTGACCTGACCTCGCAACCGACCGGCGGCGGGGAAATCCACCCCGGCCAGAGAAAGTACCGGCGCCAGGTCCAACTGTTCAAAAGTCACCGACCCATCCAGGGTAGCCTTTTTCTCCTTCCAGTCGAAGTCGCTCACCCGTCCGGCGATGCGGAGGCGATAGGCTTCGCCGCTGACCGCAGCGGTGAGTTCAACTTCCCGCTCGCTCACCTGTTCCGCCACTATCAGAAGGCGGTGGAAGGGAAAACCAAAGGCCTGGCCCAAGAAGGCTTCGGCCCGGCCGGTGACCAGCGGGTGCTCCAGGGAGCCAGTCACGTGGGCCGTCAGGGTAAGTTTTCCCTCCACCTCTGCTTCTGGGAACCACCGGGCCAACTGCTGGAGTTCCACCTCCGGGGCCCACACTCTCAGGTCCAATTCCTGCTCGAAGTCCACCGTACCCTGGGCCTCCAGCGTGCCCAGAGGGTCCCTAACCAAGAGATGTTTCATTTCCAAGCGCGGCCCACGCAGGGCGAAGGTAGCGTCGGCCTGCCGGAGCGAAAGGTCGCGGTAGCGGCCCTGGAGCACCTGCGCCCGGCCAATGGCTTCCCACCGGCCCCCTTCCCATTTTACCTGAAAGGTGCCGCTCAACCGTCCCCCTATCTCCTGCCCAGCCAGGGTCTCCCAGGGGAAGGCGTTGACCAGGGCCAACTCCACTTCCTCCGCCTCCAGGGCGGCAAAGGCGCGGCGAGGTTCCCCGCCCAGGTCCAGGCTGCCCTCCCCGGTCAGCGTCCCCTCGCCTACCTTCACCGTCAGGTCGGAAACCGTGACCAACTGGTCCAGATACCGAAAGTTCGCCCGCAGCAGGTGAATGGGCACCTCACCCAGGGCCAACTGTTCCACCTCCACCGTCCCGGTGACCAGGGGGTTGGTCACCGGCCCAGTTACCGTGGCCTGGAGGCGAGCCGGCTGCGAAGCCTGCAAGTCGGCAAATTGTTCTGGCTCCGGCGCCAACTGCTTCAGTTGATTGAGGTCTAAAGCAGCAGTTTCCACCGTCAACCGCATCTGGGGCCTGGTCCCACCCAACACCGTACCGTGCAGAACCGCCTCGCGTATCTGAAACGGGCCCCAGGTCGTCGCCCCCTCCTCTGCCCTCTGCCCCTCGCCCGGTCCCCGAAAAGCCACCTGCGCCTCCGGCACCCGCACGTCCAGGGCAATCAAGGGTTCGGTCAACTTTCCGGTGATGATTACTTTGCCCTTTAGGGGCTGGGGCGTGGCCAGGATGGGCAGTTGGGTCTCGACCTGCAGGGCCGACAGCAGTTCCCCCGCGTCCAACTGGCTGGTGGTGACCGTCAGTTCCGCCTGGGGGTCGGTGAACCCGAACAGACTGCCG
This sequence comes from Armatimonadota bacterium, assembly GCA_012961305.1. Taxonomy (GTDB): domain Bacteria; phylum Armatimonadota; class UBA10988; order UBA10988; family DTZQ01; genus DTZQ01. The sequence continues at coordinate 2,712 of DTZQ01000173.1, forward strand.
TCCACCGTTATTAGCGACCGACCCCACTGGGCGGCGACCTGGTGCAGGGTCAACCGCTCCGCAGCCACGGAAATCTCCCCCGAAATGCCAGTGAGCGGCAGGGCCAACTGTGGCACCTGCGCTGCCACCC
>DTZQ01000174.1 GCA_012961305.1 Armatimonadota bacterium
CCGCGTGCGGGGGGAAGTGAAGGGGGGGCCGGCGGAGCAGTCTAAGGGTGCTGAGGGCACCCTTCTTCTGCGCTGTGGCGTGCTTCAACATGCTTGCCCCATTCAGCCGAGACGTTGACGTTTCGGCTAATTACTCTGCTCCTTTTCCCCTTTTGTTTCCCCGAAATGGTTGACAATTTTCCCAAATCAAACTATAATTACAGTAACTCCTAATCCCCGAAAGGAGTCTGAGGTGAGCGAGGAACGCACGTACAAATTTGGCATTGTGGGGTGCGGGGTTATCGCGCCCTGGCACGCGGAGGCCATCGCCCGCACGGAGGGCGCAGAACTGGTGGCGGTGTGCGATATTGACCGGGCAAGGGCCGAGGCCTTGGCGGAGAAGTATGGCGTGACCGAGGTGTACACCGATTACGAGAAGATGATGGAGCGGGAGGATTTAGACATCGTCAACATCTGCGTGTACAGCGGACGACACGCCGAGGTAGGTATTGCCGCCGCCCAGGCAGGGAAGCACATCCTCTGCGAGAAACCCATTGACATCACGCTGGAACGCATTGATGCCCTGATTAAGGCTGCTGACGAGGCCGGGGTAAAATTGGGGGTCATCTTCCAGCGGCGGACCAGCCCCCATTCCTGCGTGGTTAAAGAGGCCATTGCTCAGGGCAAGTTGGGTCATCTTATCCTGTGCGACACCTATCTTAAGTATCACCGTTCCCATGAGTACTATGCCAGTGCAGGCTGGCGGGGAACTTGGGAGTTGGATGGAGGGGGATGTTTGATGAACCAAGGCGTGCACGGGATTGACCTGCTCCAGTGGTTGGTCGGGGTGCCGGTGACGAGTGTTTTCGGCCGCACTGGGACGCTGGCCCGCAACATCGAGGTAGAAGACACGGCTGTAGCGGTGCTGACCTTCCGCAATGGAGCCTTGGGGGTCATTGAGGGGACTACTTCCCTGGTGGCCCCGGGGTTGCCCACGCGCCATGACCTTCATGGCGAACGGGGCACCATAGTACTCACCGACAAAGGCATTGAGCGGTGGGATGTAGAGGGGGAGGAGGGGCAGATTCCCCAGGTCGAGGCTGAAACCGTTGGTGGCACCGCAGACCCCAGGGCCATCGGCATGCGAGGCCACATCTTGCAGGTACAAGATATGGTGGCCGCAGTGCGGGAAAACCGTGACCCCATGGTTCCCGGCCGAGAAGCCCGCAAGGCTGTGGAAATCATCCTGGCCATTTACCGTTCCGCCCAAACGGGTGAAGTGGTAACCCTGCCTCTGAAGTAATTCGTTGGGTTCGTTCCAACACCCTACCACCACGATGCAGGATGCACCCCTCCCCCCACGGGCAGGGGGGCCGCTTGGGGGGAGGGTGAGGCTGGGTGACTGTTCACGCGTCACGCATCGCGGGGGAGAGAACGGTGAAAATTGGATTTCGCACCATTGGTTTTCGGGACCAGCCAGTTGAGGAAACGCTGCGTACCTTGGCCGAAATTGGCTACCACTGTGTAGAACTATGCTTGGAGAGTCCCGACCTACAGCCACGGCACCTAACCCCGTCGCGGATTAGGCAAATCAAATCTCTGCTGGAGGATTTGGGGCTTTGTCTTTCAGCGGTAAGTTACCACGGCTTGCAGGACCAGTTGGAAGTGCGGCGCCAAAACACTTATCGGGCGCTGGAAATCACGGCCCAGTTTTCCGCACCGGCTTTGATAGTGGCTTCGCGTAACGAAGAACCTCCTCGCCTGCGGGCCCAATGGATGGAGCACATTGATTGGTATCGTGAACTGTGCACTCTGGCCGAACCAGAGGGTTTCAAAATTGCAGTGGAGCCTCAACCGGGGTTGGTCGTCCGCAATGCGGAGGATTTGGTGAAGATGATTCAAGAGGTCAAGCATGAGGCTCTGGCGGCCAACTTAGATGTAGCCCATGCGGCCCTTACGGCGGATGACCTTTCCTGGGCTATCTATACCCTGGGCCCGCGCTTGGTACACGTCCATCTGGCGGATGTGCGGGGTCAGGAGCATCAGCACCTCCTGCCGGGTACGGGGCAATTGGATTGGGGAGAACTGTACGAGATTTTTGAGGCTGTAGGCTACCAAGGGCCCTATGTCATTGACCTCCCGCGTCTAACTGGCAATCCGACGGAGATAGCCGGACAGGCTTTAGCGGCCTTGCGCGAACGGTGGCCCTTAGAAGTGTGATGTGAATGGACATCACCATTTACGAGAGCCGCCGGGAAAGCCCACCCTTTTAAGGGGGGGGATGAAAGGCGGTCTTCAGGTATTAG
>DTZQ01000175.1 GCA_012961305.1 Armatimonadota bacterium
CGACGGCCAGGCCAAGTTGACCGACTTCGGCATCGCCCACGCTTTCAGTGCCCCCCAGTTGACCGCTACCGGCGAGGTGCTCGGTTCGGCCCATTACCTCTCTCCGGAACAGGCCCAGGGGAAGCCGGTAGACGCTCGTTCCGACGTGTATTCCTTGGGAGTAGTGCTCTACGAAATGCTGACCGGGCGGGTGCCCTTCGAGGGGGATACACCGGTGGCTGTGGGCTACAAGCACCTCACTGAGCCTCCACCGCCGGTGCGGGCTCACCGTCCCCAGGTGCCGCCCGCAGTAGAGCAGGCGGTCTTGCGGGCCCTGGCCAAAGACCCAGAAAAACGATACCCCTCCGCCGCTGCCCTGAAAGCGGCCCTCCAGGCAGCCCAGGAGGGCCAGACCCCGGAGACAGAGGACGATGCTACCCGATTGGTTTCGCCCCCTCCCGCCGCTGACCGCACCCGCGTCCTGCCGGCCCGAAAGGAGAAGTATTCCCGCTCGCCGACCCCTCCCCGGCGGAGCAGTGCGTTGGCGTTTGCGGGAGGAAGTCTGCTGGGCTTGGTTCTGGCGGGACTGGCTTTAGCCTGGTTTTTCGGCTTCGGTTTCGGGGAAATCGTGGTGCCCGACGTAACAGGGGAGCAGGTGGCTATTGCCCGGCGGGAACTGGAAAAGTTGGGTCTAACCCTTACCGTAGTGGAACAGCGCTACGATGAGAGGGTGCCCGGTGGCCACATCATTTTCCAGCGTCCCCGGCCTAAATGGCGAGTCCGCAAGGGCCAGACGGTACAGGTCATTGAGAGCAAGGGCCCCCGGTTCATCACCGTTCCTGACTTGACCGGTCTCACTCCCGACCGGGCCCAAATTGTGCTGGCCAAAACCGGGCTCCTCCTGGGCAAGCAGCACGAAGCCCAAGACCCTGCCCACCCGGACGGCAGAATTGTGGCTCAGGCCCCGCCCGCCGGACGTAAAGTGGAGAAGAGCAGCCCGGTGGACATCTTCGTCAATCACTTGCCCGCGCCGCCTCCGGAGCCGACAGAGGAGGGCGAACCGGCGGAAGGAGGTCTGTTTGACCGTCTGAGCGAAGCCGCTCGCCGCAAGGCAGCAGAGGCTGCGGAGGAAGCAGCGGAAGCCCTGCGGGAGGAAGCCCAACGGCGGTTGGAGGAGGCCAAACGAAGCCTGTGGGAGCGGATGGAGGAGGAAGCAGGCCGACTCCGCCCGCGGTTGCCCTGGAGCCAGGAGGAGGAACCACCCCCCGCCCCGCCCCAATGAGCGTAGAGGAGCATTCCATGACTTCGCGAGAACGAGTTTTGTGTGCTCTGCAGCACGAGGAACCTGATAAAATCCCCCTTGACCTGGGGGCAATGCGCTCCACGGGCATCATGGCCATTGCTTACCATCGGGTAAAGCAGTACCTGGGGATGAGCGGGGGAGAGACATTGGTCTACGATGTAGTGCAGCAGTTAGCCCAGCCGGAGGGGGAAATTCTGGACTACGTGCAGGCCGATGTGGTGGATTTGGGGCGGGCGTTTCTGACTGCCCCAGAGGACTGGAAGGACTTCACCCTGCCCGACGGTTCTCCGGCGAAGATACCTGCCTGGATTGACCTCCGGGAGCGTGATGGGGGGTGGGCCTTCGTGGCTGAAGATGGGACGCTCTTGGGCCAGATGCCGCCGGGCGTAACTTATCTGAGCCAGTGTTACTGGCCGCTGGCCGACCTTCCAGCCAACCTCACCCGGGCCCAACTGGAGGAAGCGATGCAGAAAGTCATCTGGGCCGCCCTGCCCACGCCTCCCTGGCACCAGCCGCTCACCGCAGAACATCTGGCCGACATTCGGGCGCGAGCGAAGCACCTCTACGAGACGACCGACTACGCCATTATGGTCGCCTTCGGAGGCAACCTGTTGGAGTGGGGCCAGTTCCTCTGTGGGATTGAGAACTTCCTCTGTGCCCTTGTGGCCAGTCCGCAAAGGGTCGAGAGGCTCCTGGACTTGCTGGTGGAACTGCATTTGGAGAACTTAGAGAAGTTCCTGCCAGCGGTGGACGGCTACGTGCAAATCATCCAGATGGGCGACGACTTGGGAACTCAAACTGGAGCCCAGATTTCTCCCCCAACCTATCGGCGATTTTTCAAACCCCGCCATCGGGAGATTTACCAATACGTCAAGGAGCACTCCCGTTTGCACCTGTTTCTGCACTCCTGTGGGTCCATCGAAGAACTGCTGCCGGACCTCATTGACATCGGAGTGGAGATTATCAACCCCGTCCAGACAAGTGCGGCCCGCATGTCCCCAGAGCATTTGAAGCGTGAATACGGGCGGGACATAGTTTTCTGGGGCGGGGGCTGTGATACCCAGAGGGTACTGCCCCGGGGAACGCCGGAGGAAATTGAGGCCCAGGTGCGGGAGCGAATGCAGATTTTCGGGCCGAGGGGCGGATTTGTGTTCACGCAAGTGCACAACATTCTGGCTAACGTTCCCCCGGAGAACATCGTGGCCCTCTGGGAGGCGGCCAAGAAATATCGGTAGGACTTGACGGGCCTCTGAGTTTGTGTTACAATTAGTAAGCACTGAGCCGTCAGCGGGAGCAGGTCTTCACCCCCTCGGGGTGGCTGGTGGGGTTAAAAAGGGTTGTAACTACTCAGCCGGTTCAACATGATTGACCGGAATGAAAATACCGGTTAAAATTATGGTGGTGAATTGAGACG
>DTZQ01000176.1 GCA_012961305.1 Armatimonadota bacterium
AAACCAGCCTCAGGACGCTTCAGCGTCCTTACCCCACTCAGCCCTGACGTTTACGTCGGGGCCTTGCTTTCCCCAGTCAGGGCGATGGGTCAGGGCCAAACGGGCAGCCTTGCGGGGGCTCATGCGCCGGCCGCTGGCGAAGTAGTATTTGGCCGCCAATCCTATGGTGAAAGTACCGCTGGCGGCTATCCCAGCGCTGACGAAAGGACCGGCCACCGGCAGCCGGCGGAACAGTTCTCGAAATCCCAACCCCGCTCCGCTTACCAATCCGCTGACCATCAAGAACTCCTTCGCCAAACCGGGGGTAATGTGATAGCCATAGGCTTCCCCAACGCGCACTACTAAAGAGATTTGCAGCGGCGCCAGAGCGAAGAAGTCTGATGGTAGCGGGTTTAACCCAAACCCAATGCTTCCCGCCGCAATCACCGCTCCTAAGATGAGTTTGTTTACCAGACTTCCCTTGGCCGTTAAGTGCCGTAGGCTGCGAATGAAAGGGAGGCGCAAATCGGTGGTTAAAGAGTTATAAATAGTATGGCACAGGGACACTAAATTGGTTCCCTCTACTGCTGAAACCGGAACCGCCGGCGTCCGACCGAGGTTGAAGTTCTCTCGGATACGTTCCAGCAGGTCCTCCAACTGCTCCTTGCTCACTAAATCCATTTTGTTCACGGCGAGAATACAAGGCTTGTTCAGCCGGATGAGATGGTCATAAAGACCCCGTTCAACCATCGTCGGGGGCGAAGTGGCCGTTACTATCAGCACGGTCAAATCGCTCTCTCGCATGGCCGTCAGGGCTCTCTCTTCCTCACCCTGCCCCCCAACAGTGCCATAGCCGGGCAGATCGTCAATGGGAAAGGAAGCACTAACGCCCCACCGGGCTTTGGCATGAGCCGTTTCGCTGCTTACTTCGGTTGCTGGCCGGCCAAAGAGGGTAGTGAAAAGCAGGGATTTGCCCGTGCGAGCCGCACCCGCAAAGCAAAGTTTGGGACTCCGTCCCAACTCCTGACGGACATTCTGCACTGTGCGCTGAATCTGACGACAGACCTGGGTTAATAAATCCGTAGTTTGCCTGGTATCCATGGTCACAGTTCCCCTGTACATAATACCAGATTTTGCCCCGCCCGTCAACCACGCTTTGAGTGGTAGCCGCACCCTTTACAGGCGCGCCCTCATTTGCAGTTATTTCCCTCCCGCAGCAGAACCTCGGCCTGTTTAATCCAGGCATGGGCCGGGTCTTCGTGGGGCTGTAGGAGGCGTGTGGTCCGGCCGGCCAAGCACCACAGGTAGTAGAGGGAATATCCCGGAGCAGCAACCACGGGATGGTAACCGAAGGGCAGGGCCACCACATCTCCGTCCAAGATGGGATAGGCAACATCCAGGTCCCGCTCCGGCAGGTAAATGCGTTGGAGGCCAAAGCCCTGAGGAGGCTGGAGGCGAAAGTAGTACACTTCCTCCATGTCTACTTCCTGCGGCAAGGCATCCACATCGTGTTTGTGGGGAGGATAACTTGACCAGTTACCTGGAGGATTGAAAGTCTCACCCACCACTAAACGAGTGGCCGGGATACGTTCATCGAGGCTGTTTTCCACGCGCCGCTGCCAGTTGCGCATCCCGACGGTTCGGGCTTTAACTTGCTCTGGCCGGATAACCGCTGGTTCAGCGTCGCCGTGGGCTGGTGCCTGGCACAGAGCAATTTCTACGGCTGTTTCGCCGCTGACGGAGAACGCGCTACCCCGCGGCAAATACACTGTCGTGGCCCGTCCATCAAAAACGTGGGAACGCTGACCCAGATGGGGCCATTCCCGGTCGGAGCAGCGCACGGTACAGGTGCCGCTTAAGATGACCAAAGCCGCTTCCTGGTCCCCCGTTTCGGCCTGATAGGTCTCCTGGGGATTGAGGCGCAGCAGGCCGAAGGTCAGCAGTTTTAGGGGCGAGTTGTGAGGGCCAAGGATGGGCGTGTAACCCGGCTGAGGGGTAACGCGAAAATGCAATTGCATAGGCTTAGATTCCTCCCTTTATTCTAACTCCTCGAACAGAGGGGCCAGAATTTCGGCGTACTCAGTCTCGATGACGGCGAACCAGAGTTCCAGAGCCATCACCCACAGGGAAATAGCCGCAATTTCTGGCGGCAGTTCTAACACCTGGGCAAAATAGTCTTTGACGATTTGCTCGTAATTGGTGGAACCCGTTCCCTCCAACACCAGCCGGCCTTCTTCCCTCCGCTCACTCAATTGGGCCTGCACTCGCACAGCAAACTCGCGCACATTGGCCGGCGTAGCGTGTTCCAAGCGAGGACCGAACTCGGCTATTACCGCTTCGCGAAACTCTCGTAAGTTCACCCTTCTCTCCTTTCCCCCCTCGACCTATCAATGCCACTTTCTTTAGGCCAAAGTGTTCCAGCAGGGCATTTAACTGCTCCACATCGCTGGTCATTATCCCCTTCTCCTTCGCCAACTTCCGCCCCC
>DTZQ01000177.1 GCA_012961305.1 Armatimonadota bacterium
ATGACCTTCCGCCGGAGGCGGCGGGCCAGCCAGATGATGCCTAAGTAGTACAGGTTGGAGCGTACGCTGGTGGCGTCTTGCAGCAGGCCGCCCCCACCGCTGACCAGGGCCGCAGCCCTTTGCAGGGCGCGACGAATGCTCCGCAGGCAGTAGCGGTTCACCGCCGATACGCCGTGGAGGGCTTCCGTTCGCGTCGGGTTGCCGGAGAGGACTATGGGCTCCAAATCGCCCCCTGCCCGAAACATCTCTACCATTGCCGCCAGGATAGCCTCGTCCCCGGCATTGTCGAACCCGTAGTAGCCGGAGAGGACCACTTTCATTCCAACCGCTCCATGCGGGCCTGTATCCGCTCATGCCTGATGCGCTTGCGGCTTTGGAACCAGGTGGCGCTGCCGATGAGCAGGCTTCCTCCCAAAGTGCCCAACCAGAGGGCGTGGAAAGTGCGCAGGGCAGATAGGTAAAGGGGGCTGTGCAGGTGGCAGAAGGTATTGAGCGTAGAGACCTGGCCGACCATTCCCACCAGCAGGGCGGGTAGAAACCACCGGGGACGGTTCAACAGCGGGGCAGCGAAGGCCAACATGAGCGCCGGATGGCCTAACAGAAACTCTTTGGTGCGCGGGCGGGCGAAAAGCAGGTTTTCCAGCAGGGTGCGCAACTTCAGTTCCCAGCCGGAGACACTCAGCCCCTCGTTTCCCGTGCGGACCAGGAAAATGAAGGCCACCGCCAGTGCTACTACCAGCGTCAAAGCGTGGCCCAGAAGAAGGGGCTGGGCATAAAGTTCAGCCAGCCGCCGGGCCAGGGGCCGCCGGGGGGGCGCACTGACATCCCGGGGCGGTTCCCGCAGTTGCAATAGGTAAATGGCCGCCACCATTAGGATGGGCAAGAGCAGCGAAACTTTCACCCCGCTGAACTGTTCCACTTTGACCAGCGTTTCTGTTTGGCTGAGCAACCCAACCACGAACAGGGCCCCCACCAAAGTTAGGCCCGTAACCCGCCACAGGCCAGCCGTCGCCTGCTTCACTATCTCTGGCCAGGGGGGTCGGGGGTCGGGGTGGGCTTCGAGACTGAGGACCTGCAATCCGGCCCAAGTGGGGAATACAAGGGCGGCGGCCAAGGCCAGCAGTTTCCTCCCCCACAGGGGTTCCCACAGCAGGAGGGCCAACCAGAGGAGGGTGCCCAAAGCCAGCAGGCGTCCCAAGACCGGCAGGGGCCGGGGCCGAAAGGTTCCCCCCAGCCACAGTCCGGCGGCCAGGACACCCAGTCCCATCAGGAACACGCTCCACCGGGGCGGTTCCAGGGAACCAAAAGGCCGGGCGGCCCCCAGCCGATAGCCCGCCGCCTGCAAGCCTCTGGACAGGGCCCGCAGGTAGGCTTCGTTAAAGGCCAAGCGGTCCTCCTGGGGGGAGAGGAATAGATGCACGTAGCAGAGGCGAATGTTGCGTTCCTTTACCGCCCGCACGAACCGGGCTACGGCCTGGGTGGGAGTCAGGCCGTACAGTTCCCGCACGTTAATGCTGTGCACGCGAAGGATTTGGCCGTGCAGGGCCGTACCTAAAGCGGCTTCTCCCCGCTGCTTGGCGAACTCCACCTGGCCCCAATATATTTTCCGGCCCTGCGCTTCCTGAGTGGGCGACTGGCCAGCGCCCTGCAAGGCTTGGGCAGTCTGGGCAATCAAGCCGCGCCAACCCAGCACCTCTTCCCCGACGAAGATAACCGTAGTGACCCCTTGTTTCCGCAGTTGGTTGAACATGTACTCCAGGGCAGCAGGAGTGAGGCCGGGGTAGTTGCGCGGTCGGGCTACCACCTGTAAACCCGCTTGCTGCACCTGTCGCACCCGCCGGGGCGAGAGGCCCAAACCCAAGGTTTGGAGCCGCTCGCGGGTGTCTGCCACCTGCAACAGCACTTCTCCGGACAGAGTGACCTCTTTTACCACTCCGGGGGGGTACTTATGGCGCAATTGCTCAGCCAGCCGCCGCCGGCAGGCCGCGTCGTCAGCGTAGAGGTACAGCGTTGGGCCCTCCTGTGCCGGGGTCACCTCCATCCCCGAGGCCCCGAAAACTTCCACCTCTCCTCGATTTAGCAGGGCTTCTAAGGTATCCTCTTCAATGGCTACACTGGTCAGGCCCGCTCCTCGCAGTCGCTCTAACACCTCTATTAGCGGAAGTCCACTTCCTACGGCCAGTTCAGCAATTTCCTCGTATTCACCTACTACCTCTACCGTTCGGTTGCGCCATTCCACCCTCACCCGAGCGGTCAACGCGACGAAGGAAAACAGCACCCCCAGGCTGAGACATACGGTTAAAACCAATTTCTCTCTGGACATAATTCGTTCCTTGTGGTACAATAAAATAGGCAAACGAACAACGGGAGCGCACTGCCAATTTTTTCGCCGTTGGGAAAGGGAATCCTTCTTACGGGGGTCAAAGGAGAATCACGATGGGCAAAAGACTGCGGTTGTTGGGTTTGGCCATTTTCTTTGCCGTTTTCAGTTGGGGTTTTGGTCAGCAAGAGGCCAATTTGGAGCGAACGGACAACAACTTTCTGCTCCGGCGTTCCGGGCGGCATCGGGCCCTAAGGGTACTCGACTCCAGTCTGGTCTACCGGCACGGGGCCGGGGAGCAACTGCTGATGTTCTGCGAACAGAAGGGCGTGGACCAACTGTTCATAGCCATCCCTCAAGTGCCTCCCGCCCGGGAGCAGCGGTGGGCCTGGCGATATTTCATTAGGGAAGCCACCCGCCGAGGTTTTGAAGTTTATGCCTCGGCTGGCGGGTCGCAATGGGCTTCTCGCCCTTATTTGGCTTTCCGGCATGTGGATGCCCTGGCAGCCTTTCAACGTTCGGCCGGCCCCAGCGAGCGCTTTCAGGGGGTACTCTATGATGTGCCGCTGAACCTTTCCCTCACCTACAAGCAGGTCGGGCCCGAACCGGATATGGAGGAGGTGGGAGCGGCAGTTGTTCCTCCCGCCCCAAAGGAAATTCCGCCGCTCAGTGCAGAGCAAAAAGCCGGGTTGGAAAAGGACCACAAAACTTTGGAGGAGTATTTCACTTTCGTGCGCCGGGTGCGGGAGCGGCTTAGCCGCGCGGCGTTGCCTTTGACCTTCGGCATGACCATACCTACTTGGCTGGAGAGGCGGGTCCTATGGAACGACGAACAAAAACTGGCCTACAAGCACTTGATGGACCTGGTGGATTTCGTGGTGCTGACCAACCTCCCCGACGAGGCGGAGGGCATTGTCGAAGCCGCGGCTAAGGAGATAGCCTATGCCGACGCCATCGGCAAACGGCTCTACTTGCGCCTCGAGGTAAGAAACCTGCCAGGCCAGCCGAAGGGGGCTACCCTCTACGGGGAAGACGAATTGGCCCTGGAGGCCCTAATAAAACAGGCCCTTCTCCAGTACCCCACCAATCCCAGTTGGACTGGGGTAATCATCAACGATTATGCGGGTTACCGGATGCTGCCTGCCCAACGCCTGCCCGGAGGGAGGCCGGATTATCGCTGGAGAACTACCTTCGCCCCCGGTTAAAACTTGGAGCCCCCCGTCTTCACTGTAGATGCCCAGGCCCTAAATCCCATTCCTGCTCGGCGAAGTTCCAGGGCCGTACTGGGGTGGAGTGAATGCTTCCATCAGTTCCCCGGGTGGCAATCCTCATCCCCCAATGTAAATGGGGGCCGGTGGCAAAACCTGTGCTGCCCACTTTGCCAATAAAGTCGCCCTTTTTCACCACCTCTCCCACTTTCACCTCGATGGCGGAGAGGTGATTGAGTTCGGTGAACAGGTGTAGCCCGTGGTCGATGATAATTGTCCCTCCCCGCATGGCCAGCATCTCCGCCAACACAATGCGCCCATTGTTCGCAGCCCGGACAGGGGTGCCTGCCGGAGCGGCAATGTCCACTCCCGAATGTTGTCCCCAGAAACGTCCGGCAACGTAGCGTACATGCCCAAATTCGGAGGTTACCCGTCCCTGAACCGGCACCAGGAACTTACCCTCCCACAGCGGTTCCGGCGCACTTTCGGCCAAGGCGGCCAGAAGTTTCTCCCGCTCCCGGCGCAGCAGTTCGGGGTCCATGTACTTCCGCTTGGATTTGGGCATACCCCGCACTCGGGTGGTGGGAAAACGCCGCTGTCCTACCTTTAGGTAAAGCGTAGTGCGGTACACCTGGCCATCGGTGAGAATGATTTTGAAATAGAGGGGATAGGTGCGGGGTGGAGTCCGCCCTCCCACCGGCATTAGGGCCACATAACGCCCCTGATAGGCAGTGAACAGGGGTCGTTCGCCCAGAAAACTGGCCACGACCGCGCCGATGGGGGTCTCCGCAGGCGTTACGGTGATGAGCAAAGCGTCACCCGGCTTCACCGCTGCTGGCCGCAACTCAATTTCCGGCGAGGCCGTCCACCCGGATGCCGCCAGCAGCCCACACCACACCACCACGCTTAGCATCCTATATCCCTCCTGCATATCCCTGCCAGCGCAAATCGCGCAGCAGGCGGCGTACTTTGGCGGCCGTGCGCGGATAGCGCACCCCCTTGCCCTGTGCTGCTTGTTCCTCCAGGGTCGCTAAAGGCAGGCCCTCATCCTCTTCGCCCAGACAGGCCCGAAGAAGCACCGCCAGGGGCTCTTCCAGCCGCCCGGCGGGGCCCTGAAACTTGGGCAAAATTTTCTGGCCCAGTTGCTGGTCAAAGGCATCGTCCAGGGTCATCGGCCGCGGACCGGTGGGCGTCTCCAAGAGCACTTCCTCCCGTTGTAGCAGGTCGTAAGCGTGCCGCAGGTACTCCATGATTTCCGCGGCCACGCGGTAGCCGAAATGCAACTCGTAGGGCTCTAAAGCGGCGGTGAGTACGGCCAGTTGACGGCGATAGGGAGCCAGAGCAGCCACCTCCCAATTTGCCGCCTGGGGTGGTTCGTAAAACCTCCCCCGGCGGGTGAAGTCAGCGACTATCCCGGCCTGCTCCTCGGGCGTGGGCGGCTCAATGGAGGCCGGGGCGAAATAAGCCTCGAAGTCTACGGCGTGAAACTCCAGGGTGTTCGCCCGGTCCAGCACTTTGGGGCTGAGGGAGTAGGTGGATTCGTCCACGTTCACCGTACCGGTGAAATAGACATGGCGGGGGACGTACAGGCGGGGGGGTACGAAAATTACGGTCTGTCGCCCCACTTCCCGCACCAGGGGACAGTGTGAGTAACGGCCACAGGTGCCGTCGGCCAGAGGTTCATAGTCCGGGCAGGTGTACGGCCCGGCGGCCTCGGTGCGGGGGAACGGCTCGGTGGCCAAACAGGCCCGTTCCGCGTGCAGGTGCACGGGCTCCTGCACCACCTCTCCCTGAGCATCGAAGCGCCGACTCTCCAGGGCGCTGAGGAAGTCAGCAAAGTAGTATTCCACCCGCGCCAAGTTCAGTTCGTCCAAGAGCACAAAAAAGGGTACATGTGGTCCGAACCGCCAATTGACCTCTGCCCGCAGCAGGAGGCGTAGGCAGTCTGTGGCCTGGTAGGTGCCGGTGAGCAGGTTGGGGAAGCCCAGCAACCCTCGCGGGTCCAGCCAATCGGGACGGACACTGACGAAAACCTGCTGCGCCGCGTTCCCCCCCGTCAGGAAATCGGCAAACAACTGAGCCAGTTTGGTCTTGCCGGTGCCTGAGACTCCGGTTAGAATGGCAAAAGGTTTGCTCTTAAGGGCCAGATAGTAGGCGGCTATCAACTCCGTCGGGAAGTGGAAACCGTGGGCCTGCAGGTAGCGTCGCAGAGTGGCGATGGGCAGGGGCGCCGGAATTTCTGGAGGGGCGGGCTGATAGGCGGCGCGGCGTTCCCGTACCTGTTGGGGGCGGGAGGGTTTAGGTTGGGGTACGCCGGGGAGGGTTAAACGTCCGTGGAAGTGCGCCCGCAGGAGGGCGGTTAGCAGCAGGTTTTGCAGGAACTCCTCGGGCGAGGGGATAAAGGTCATTTCCTCCACCTCAAAGGCCCCCAGTTCGACCTGTCCCTCCTGCACGGTCAGACCTATGCGCCCGGCCCATTCCTGGGCGCGGGCGGTCCATTCAGGGTCGTGTTGCGGCCAGCGCACTTCCAGACCGCGGTAGGTCAGGGTGAAGGAACCTCGTTCCTGGGCCAACCAGCCAGGGTCCAGACTCACATTGCATTGGTTAAGCAGGCGTCGCCCCCCGTCGTAGGCATACACCAGCACGTCCAGGCGCCGGGCCCAACCGTCGGACAGCGCCCGCTCCGGCTGGCGCAGTCGTCGCCAACGTACAGTCAGTCCCACCTGTTCCCACTCCACTGCGCCTGGCCGCTGCCATTCCGCTTCAAAATAGAGGGCCGTCCGGCTGGCCCGTTCCAACTGGGCTATCGTAACCTCTGCCTGGCCCACGCAGCGCTGGCAGGTCAGACTCTCTACCCCCAACAGTTGCACCCACAGCGCCTCTGCAATGTCCACATCCCGTCCTTCGTCCGCCATGGCCTTGTCTCAGCCTCCTGCTACCCTTCCGTAGCAGTAAGGTGATGGGATGTACCTCTGATTCTCAACTATCCTCTGGCAGGCGAAGAATCTGCCGTTTGACAATAAACTGCACATCTTCCGGCACGCGGTCTTTCAATTGCCGGAGCAGCAAATTGCGAAAACCCTGAAGCCGAATCAGGCTTCCGGCCAATTCTCGATAATAAGTACTCTGCCGCTTCCCAAATAATATCCGGTTCCAGCAGATAGTTTTCAATGGTGTACCGCCGCCAGACGAAATGATGACCTGAGAACTGGGGGTCATAGCCAGGAAGTACTTCCTCCGTGGGAAGAAAGTCCCTGTCGCGAATGGTGTAAATGCGGGAAATCGGTTCCTGCAGCAAGGTTTCCAATCGGTTTGCATCTGTCTGTACCGCTTGCCACGAACCCCGGCCTAAAAATAATACCTGGTCAGCAACCTCCGGCAGAAGCATTTGCAGTATCCAAGCATCTCCCCCTCGCTCCGGGCCTTCTACCAAGACGATACGGCTACGCCCAGCGCGAAGGCGAACCACCAGCTCGTCTAAATCGGTGAATGGTTGTCCCTGACGAGGCATCAGGCGGCTACCTTTTCCTGTTCCAGGGAGGGAAGCGGGCTGAGTTCAATTACCTCTTCCGGGTAAACCGACTGGGCAATTTCCAACGAATGGGTGGCCACAATAATTTGACATTCCGGAGCCACTTGTTCCAGAGTGTACAGCAGTTTTCGCTGCCAGGCTGGATGCAAACTGACTTCCGGTTCATCAACGAGTATCAAGCCCCCTTTGGGGGCATAACGCAAGGTTTCCACAACTAACATGAGCATTTGCTTCTCGCCCGAACTGAGGTCATCCAAACCATGCTGTTCCCCTTCGCTGGTTTCGATAATCACCTCCATATCCTCAACTCCGGCCACTCGCTTGCCGGCAAAAAGGCGGTCAAAAAGGCGCTGGATTCGACGGAAACGCTCCCCTCGCTCTCCCGTGCGGTCCAGGTCTTGCAGGTCTAAGTAATGCTGGTAAACGAGATAAGTCTTCAGCGCATCTACCCCTGTGGAACCGACATAGCGATAGGCAAAAGGCAACCGGGGTTCCACTTTTTGAATTGCCTCCAGGCGAAACGGTGGCAGTTGCCGCACGGCCGGAAAGTAAAGAACTCCACCCAACCCCTTTCCCTCCGCGCAGGCGCGACGAAGAGGAGTAACCAGTTCACGAGGTTGCAGTGCCCATCCTGCGCCCGTTGCGGCTAAGGTCGTGCGCAGCAGGACTCGTTCCTGTTGGGTTGACAGGGCTTCTCTTTCCGCCGCGGTCAGTTCGAACTCCACTTCCACCCAGCCCTCGGAAGAAAGGGCTACAAGGGAAACTGTTTCTGCCCGGCCTAAAACTCTGTAACTGCCAAACAGGGCTTCCAGCAAGGTGGTTTTCCCCGACCCGTTGATTCCCACTAACACCGCCCGCGAAAGGGTCTTCTTGGTGAGCGAATCCACGAATTCAACCTCAAAATCCTGAAAAACCCGCACCTTATGCAATTGTATCCGCCGTACTTTCACGCTGCTAACTCCCTACCCTAATGCTTGCTGGCTCGGCAGGCCCGTAGTCCTCCTTCCGCTATTGTACCACACCTTTTGACGCTCGTCAACGGCCCCGAAGCCATAGCACTTGGGCCTGCAGGGAGGGGATGGTCAGCCGTACGGTCGTGCCCTTCACCTCCAGGGGCGTGTCGGTCAGATGTTCGGTGGCGGTGAGGGGGGGAGTCAGACCTAAGGCCTTGGCCTTAAACCGCAGGGTCACCTCTGCCTCCTTCGGGCCGAGGTTGGAGACGACCGCCAACGCTCCTTCTCCCCGCCTCAGATAGAGACTTGTGTACACCTCCGAAGGCTCAGTGCTGACCACAGGGGCCGAGCGCCAATAGGGAATCCACTTTGCCTCTTGGGCTCCAAAGGCGGCGAAAGTACTCCAAATGCGCCGGGCCAGTTCCGCCCCGTAGGAGCCCAACCCCGGCGGCCGGGGCATGACGTCGTGCAACAGGGAGAAACTCAACCCTTCCCCATAGGTGAAAGGCCGCCGTTCGTAGATGAGAAAATCGGCCGGAACCCCTACCTGGTGGCCCATGAACTCGCAGCGGAAAGTGTCCAAAGGCAAAATCTCCAGCGGCGGTTTGTCCCCGTGTCGCAGCGGAGCCAGTTGTTCCCCGTCCCAATAGGAGGTGGCGAAGGCCAGACTGGGCACGTACAGCCCCGTCGAATTGTGCACGTTCACGAAGGGTTCCTGAGGGCGGTGGTGGTAGCAAATGGTGTAGATGCGCTTCATCATCTGCCGGGCGGCAAAGATGGGATAAGTCGGATGTACTTCCCCATCTTTCCCCACGTACCCACACCCATGCAGCCGATTGGAACAGGCCCCTGGTGAGGCCGTGCCATCTAAATACACCCCGTCCAGGTCGTACTTCTCCAAGACGTGCTGTATGCCCGCCGCTAAGAAATCCTGCCAGGGTGAGTTGTAGCAAACGCGATAGGCTTTCTGGGCCGGCTGACGGGTGTAGTACCACATTCCCGGCCGCCAGGCTAAGCATTCTTGGGCATAGTGGGGGTACTCCGGGGCGAGGTCGGAGATTTCGTAGCCGAAGTAAACCGCCAGCCGCATTCCCCGTTGGTGCAGGGCTTGTACCAGGGAGCGCAGGGCTTCCCCGTGGGTTGTTTCCGTGTAGTTTTGGATGTCCGTCCAATGTTCGTGAAAGACGAGCGTCCGGGCCCCCAGTTCTCGGGCCGCGTCCAGGTAGGTCTGGTCCTTTTTCCCTTCCCGCCAGAGTTGCAGCCCTTTCCCGAACCGTCCCTCCACGAACCGCAGTCCGAAGGAGGGCACACCGCCGGAACCGCGCTCCGGGCGGGTGGTTCGGTCGTCGTTGGGGGTGAAAACCTCGTCCAGACGGTCTAAGAGCAGGGTATCAGCGTCGGCCGGGAGGGGCCTGGTCAGGTCAAAGGTCTTCCGGGCGGTGCGGGAAATGCGCAGTTCATCCAGGACGAAATCGCACCGGCCGCCGCCGATGACCATCCGGGCACCTTGCAGGTCCACTTCCCCGCCGAAGAGTCCCTTCCAGGGCCGGGCCAGCGTTTGCTTTCCATCCACGTAAATGCAGATTTCATCGCCCCAGGTCAGGGCCACATGGTGCCATTTCCCCGGCTGCAGGTCCGCGGGAGCCCCGACTACGATGGGATACTGCTCCCCCAAGCGAGCATAGAACCGCATTCCCCGGTCGTCAATGTTCCAGTAGAAGCCGATGTGATTGCGGTTGGCCAGGTGCAGGGCGAAGAAACTGCGGTTGTAGTTGCCCCGAGGCACCTCGGGGTCTACCGGCTCCTGGGGGTCAAACTCCACTTTCAACCAGGCCTCTAAGGTGCCCTGCTGGGGGTCAATGTTCCCCTCCGCCGGATAGACCAACTGGCCGGCTCCTGCAGTGGCTGGTCGCTTCTCCAAGCCGTAGGAACCCCAATGTACGATGCGCTCCCGCAGCCACCAGGCCACCGGCACCGGCTTCACCGGCGTGGCCTCTAAGCCGAAGGTCCAGCGCCGCGGCGCGGTGAGGGTGACCGGATGGTCGAAAAGGTTCACCCGCAGGAGAGTTTGAGGGACGTGGGCCGAGGAAGCAGCAGGCAGCATCACTTCTATGGCCCGTTCCGGCTGCTGGAGGTCGAAAGGTTCGTCCGTTTCCGCGAACCAGCAGAGGCCCCTTTCTTCGTCGCAGAGGTAGATTAGGGCTCGAAAGGGACCGGACCAGGACCTTAACAGGGCAAAGGAGTTCGTCGCCGCTCCCCAGCGGCCCGGCCAGTAGTGGAGGTACTTGGCGTGTTCCGGCCGAAGGGGTATCAGCAGGGCTAACCGGTCCAAGGTTGTTTCCCCTTGCGGCAAGAACTCCACATCGAAGCGCATCAGGCCGTCGTATTCAACGCTCGTGCGCACTTTCAACTCCAGCCGGGGGGCCTTTCGCCCGCGCAGTTGCAGGCCCTCAGGCCGGGCTTGGGTTTGGCAAACCACCCGCGCCGGGGTCTGCTCTACCAGGCGAGGCGAGCCACGGAAAATTAGCGGTTTCCCGCCCACCACCGCCTCCCATCGCACCGGAGCCGCCAAAATCTGCTTGTCCCGGGTGAGGATTTCCTCCGGCAGGCCAGCCTCTCCCAGCCGATACTCCCGCCCCAGACAGAATACCCTCAGGGACGAGTCTGGGAACTTCACTTTCAACGGGGTCCAGGGTGACAGGACTTCGTCGGTGAGGCCAGCCGGGGAACCCAACCAGACGGGCCGAGGGGGTATGGTCAGGGGAAAATTCTCCCTGGCCAGTTCCCGGCCCGCGGCATCGTACACCCTCACCTGCAACTGATAATCGCCCGGCGCAATCCCTGCTACTTGGAGCGAACCCTGGGCCGATTGCCCGCCTTCGGCCACCTGTAACTCAATTTCCCGTACCACCTGTTGTGCAGCCTTTACCAACTGCACCGCTACCCGTCCCACCCGCTTCCCGGCGAAGGGTCGCAAATCGGTCTGGACGTCCACCGCCTGCGCGGTCAAAAACCGGCGGACGATTTCCATGGGCACCTCCGGTTCGCGCTCAAACTTCCTTTCCATGGCCAGCACCTCCTTTCCCCTCATCTCTGCCCGCAGGCTCAACTGATGACTTCCGCGGGCCTCCACCGAGAAACTGAGGGTTTTCTCCTCCCCCGGGGCCAACTGAGCCGCTTGTTTCTTTTCCCCGTCCAAGGCGACCTGCACCTCCGCCGCCTGTGGGGCGCGCACTCTGACCTCTACCTCTCCGCGCCAGGGACGTCCCCAGGAGAGCACCTGCAGGCCCTCTCCGGCGTTTCCGAAGACCAATTCGGCGAACCGCTCCGTTTCGTGGAAACTGCGCTGCACTTGGGCCAAAGAGGAGTGCTCCCGGCCACCCGCAAGGGCATCCCGGGCGAGGTTGAGGCCCCAGCGGTGGCCCACTTTAGGGGTCGCAGTTTCCAGCGCGGCGAAGGGCAGGGCAAACTCGGCCTCCCATCCCTCCGCGGTCGGTCGGGCGGCGAACTGCCAGGTGGCATCCCAGGCGGGGTCATCGCCGATGCTGTCCCAGACGGAACCGGCGGCGTTGCCAATGAACTGAAAATGGCGACGGCGCGTGCGGTCTACGTCCACCAGCACTTCCACCGCATCGTCCAGAAACACCTGCTCATCTTTAGCCCGCTTTTGGGCCTGCGGCGGCTCCGGCGCGGCACAGCGAAAGGCCACGTAGAGCGCACGGTCGTCGTAACCTAAGAAAGCGGTAGTTTCCTGGCGGGCCAAGGTACCATCCTTCAGGCGGACAAAGCCGGTTACCGCAGCCGCCCCTCGCCATTCCTCCGCGTCCACCCGCCCCTCAATCGCCGGCGGGGAGGTCAGGCGCGGCACTTGCAGCCGCAGTTCATCTGCCTGGCTGGTAACGGCCGCCAGCACAAGCAAAATCGCTGCCTTCCATATTTGCTGACCTCCAAGCATCGGTTGGCCTCCTTTAGGTAACCCGTAACCCGTAAAACGTAAAGCGCGACAACCTCTGCGGTTCACGTTTTGCTTTGGTTTTCGCCACCGCCAACTCCTTTCCTCCCTCCCACCGTAAAGGGCGAAATTTTCCTCTTGCGCAAAACGGCAAAATACGATACAATAATACACGTCCGATTAAACATTTGAGGGAGAACAATGGCCAAACCCGTAAATTTACAGGATGCATTCCTCAACCACCTGCGCCGGGAGAACATTGGAGTGGTGATTTACTTGCTCAATGGGGTGCAGTTGCGCGGTACTATTAGGGGGTTTGACAATTACTGCCTGCTTTTGGAAAGCGCAGGCAAAGTGCAATTGGTGTACAAACACGCCATTACCACTGTCCAGCCGGTCAAGAAAATTCCGGATGTGTACACCCTTGCAGTACGGGAGCAGGAGGAGGAGGAGGGGGTAGCGGAGGCCTAAGGTGTACCCTTGGAGATAAACCAATGCGTTTCACGAAAATGCATGGTTTGGGCAATGACTTTGTGGTAGTGGATGG
>DTZQ01000178.1 GCA_012961305.1 Armatimonadota bacterium
GCCCAGAGTTTGAACTCTGGGCGAGAAGGCTGGCTTTCCTTTCCCCAAACCAACTTAAGCCCGGCAGTATTAAAGTTAACTTGGAATGCGAGGGCATTCTCATTCATTTCGCCCACCTTTCCGCCTGCTTTAGCAAGGCCCGGGCCTCCTGTTCCGAGGCACAGTGGGTTCTAAACATCACTCCTCGGGGAGAGATTTGCTCCAACAGAGACTCGATGTCCTGAGGAGCGACTCCCAAGTGTAAGTTCTTCCCCGCCGCTTGAATGCGCTTCAGCAGCGGCACCCACTCTCGGGTGGGTGGGGAACCTGCCCCTGGCACCCATTGTATTCCTCCCAATTGGGGTATCTCCAGCAGGGCGTCCAAATGGGGAAGGGCCCCCGGCCCGTCCAAATGGTAAATCGAATGGTCGAGCCATTCTATTTCCGCCACAATGTCGGGAAGGACAAACTCTCGCCCCATCGAAGGCGAAATCAGGCAGATGAAGTCGCAGGAGACGGGGTACATTTTCCCCGGCGACCAAAGGCCAATCCAAGTAGAGGAACCGCGCAACTTGCGCTGAATGAGGCGATGAGGCTCCTCGTAAATGGTGAACCAGAGTGGGGTCAGGAAGGCCATGGCCTCCTTCACCTTATCTGGACGTTCGATGAGGTCTAAACAGAGGTTTTGCTGTCCGCGCAGGGCGGCCAAGGCGTCCAGGCCCCCGTGTAAGTCGGTCAGACCCACGAAGTAACGCCCCAGAGCCCGTTCCAGCGCGGCTTCCGTCATTTGCAGGGTCAACTTCCACCAGCGGTTCTCCCGGTCGAAGCGCAGTGGCGGGGCAGTGGCCCAGTCTTCGATAAGCGGCTTTGCCCAGGAAGTACCTTCGGCGAAGATGAGTTCTGCTCCCAGGTAAGCGGCGAACACGTCCGGGCCGAGGTTCGGCCAGTACAGGGGAAAGGCCTCACCACCGTAGAAGGTGGTGCGCATTCGCTCCTCGGCTACATCTAAGACGTACTCAATGTTGGTCCACCGCTCCTCCAACCTGGCTGGGACGGGAAGGGAGCGGGGCTTTGCTCCGGCCCGGGGAGCCGTCACCTGGATGCACACCCGGTCGAGGATTTCGCCCTCCCACCAGGCTTCAAACCGTCGCATCGCCTCTTCCCAATCGGGTTTGAACTCCATCATGCCACCTCTGAAAAACCCCCCAATCCTGATTTTCCACTCCCTTTTCTACCCCCATCCCTCCTCGCCTGTTTCGCTGTGAGGAATAATTCTCCCCCCAAGGTAGTATTCCTTCAGGTTTTATGTTTTACGCCGGAAGGGGTTGCAATCCTCACCGACTTGTGGTATAATGAACATGTCACTGAGGGCCGCTGAAAAGTTAGGTCGAGGAGAGACCATGAGTGAAACCGCCAAAAAAGTCTTGGTTGCGGACGATGAGCGCACGCTCCTGCAACTGGTAGCCTTCAACCTGCGCATGGAGGGATATGAGGTCATCACCGCTGAGGATGGAAAGGAAGCCCTGACCAAAATCCGGGAGGAACATCCCGATGTGGTGGTTCTGGACGTGATGATGCCCCACTTGGATGGATTTGACGTGCTGCGTGAACTCCGAGCCGACCCAGAAACTCAAGATTTGCCGGTCATTATGTTGACGGCCCTGTCTCAGGATGAGCACGTGCTCAAGGGATGGGAGTATGGGGTGGATTGCTACCTGACTAAGCCCTTCAATCCCATCGAACTCCTGAGCATGGTTAAGCGATTAACAACCTTGGAAGAGGACTCGGTGGCTTCGCTTTGAGGAGGGAAAGGGATGACACGGCCCCCCTATCGCCATGCTTATGAGGACGATTTCTTCTCCTCCACGCCAACCCTATGGTGGATTGTACTGATTGTCTGCGCTATGGTAGGGTCTTTTCTGTTCGGGCGCTACGTCATTGGGGAACATCTGCGTCGGTCGGCCTCGCCCGTGCGCAACGTGGATACCACCTTTGCCACGGCCCCCTCGCTGGCTACCCCCAGCCCTTCACCGGCCCCTCCCCCGCCGGAACCCAGGGGCAGTGTGAGCATCATCACCCGGGAGGAGGAAGAGGCCGAGGCGACCAGATTAAAGCCGGAGGCCCGGATATATCCGGTCTTTATGCCGTCCACGCCGTCTATCACCAATAACGGAATCCCCATTGCTTTAATGATTTGATGAATCGGTTCGATTTGCACCCGTAA
>DTZQ01000179.1 GCA_012961305.1 Armatimonadota bacterium
CCCCAGCGCCTGCGTGGTCGCTTGCAAGGCTTGCAACGCCGAGGCCTCAGTTAGATGCAGGGAAACCAACGGGCGCGGCGAAGGGGCTTCCTGTTTTTCCCCTGCCCCGGCATAAAGGCCAGCATTTAGCACCATCACCCCTATCCCCCAGAGCGCGCAATTCGCTTTGCGTACCATGGCCTTTCATCCTTCTGGAGCGGCAGCACGCGCTTGTACCTCTTGGTACAAGCCAAAGCCAAACTCCAAAAAGTAGTCGGGGGTCCGGAACCGCAAAAGCGGGGCATGAACCTCCTGGTCTTCAGTGAAGCGCACCTGCTCGACCTCAAGGGGTGGAGGCAAGCCCCTTCGAGGCAAATTGCGCAGGATTTTGCCCATGGTTTTGCCCACCCCCACACTGAGGGTGGAGAGCAACAGGAAACGTTGTTCCTCTCCCAGGTCCGAGACTTTCAGGAAGCCAGTTTCCAACCTCTTCTGCTGTGCTGGAGTCAGGCAGTCCCAGAATGCCTGGCAGAGTTGCTGCCACTCCAACTGTTGTTCCACGCTGGTCAGTTGAGCATAGGCCCACACTTGCACCGGCAAGGCTATGGCGAGGTATTCAGCCAGCAGGTTCGGCGCCTCCAACGCATATTTCCCCCTCTCCTGGCGTACCAGTACCGTGCCACTTAAGAATGCCAGGGCCGTTAGCAGGTCACGCACGGGGCACTCCCTAACCTCCAGCGAGACCAGTTTCTCCCTGGCGCTGCCCTGGCCGTGCAGCCCAAGGCCACTGCGCGCCGCTAATTTCTGGAGGATTGCCGGCACCGGTTCCCGCTGCACGCTCAGCGTGACCGGATGGTCGAGCAGTGGGTCATCGGCATAAACCTGCTCCCGAGCATGGGCTACTTCCAGCGCCCGCTGCACGAACACCTCCAAAGGGTCTCCCCGTTGGTGGGCTCGCAAGTATTCGCGAAACTGGTCGTAGCCTACCCATAATATCTCTCGGGGCGCGAACCAGCCGGGGTCGCCTTGCTGGAGTGGCCAAATGAGTAGCAAGCGCTTATGGAACTCAAAACGGGGTGGTCGAGGAGGAGATTTCACACCGAGGATTGCTTCTCCCCTGCACAAGCGGTCGAACTTGCGCACTACTTCTACCAACTTGGGCCAGGTAATGGCCTGGCACAATTTGCTCGCCCAGGCCTCCCTTTCCTCGCTGCCTTCCGGGGAGCGAAGGAAATTTACAGCCAGGTCCACCAGAACGTCAAGCGTTATCCTTTCATCACCCAGGCTCCGTCTGACCCGAACCTTGCGAGGAAGATGCCTTAAGATTCGCTCCTCCAAAGTGCCCACCTCTGTTCGTGGGCGAACAAGGAACAGACGACGCCATCGCCCTCCTTCGTAGCCAAAATGTGCACACACCTCCCAGAAGGCCTGTGCAGGAGGCTTTTCGAGTTCCAACCTTTCAAGCGTTACACCCTTCGGGTCTGCGCAGATGAAACCCCCTTCCAGTTCCTCTGCCAACCGGCTAAGGGCTTGCTCTATGGTTGCGTTTTGAAGTTCTAACCGGACTGAGTGCTCCTCGCGGCTGCCGCCTGGCTGCGCCTGAACGGAATAATCAACTCCTGTCTGCATCACCCAGGTAAAAGCAATAAGGCTCCAAACTACAACTTTGGCGTTTGCTCCTCGGCGCAAACCAACAAACTCTCCCTCATATGCCAACTTTGCTGCATTGGGAGGATAGTTCATTCTCAGTTGTTGATACCCCTCTCCCTCAGAAAAAGCGGCTGCCGCAAGGTGGAAGTGCGCCGCGCTTCCACTTCCTGTTGCTTCCCAGCCCGCCTGGCTGCCAGACGAGCCTTCCGCCGACGCTTCTCACTGGGCTTTTCGTAAGCCATCCGACTGCGAATCTCTTGCATTAGTCCCTCTTTGCGTATCTTGCGGCGAAAGCGACGAAGAGCCTGTTCTAAGGTCTCATTTTCTCTTACTTTGACTTCAATCAAGGCAACCACCTCACTTTGCTATATCATATTGACCTCCTTTTCGGCAACCCGGCCTCACCTGTCCATCAGTAAATTTAACGTATCTGACCCGTAAAAGGTTCCGCTCTTAAGCCTTGCCGCTGGGGAAGGAGTTCCTGGGCAAACAGCGAATCCTCAATTACATCCGGTTGCTGACGGCCGGAATCCAACCGCGAGGTAGGTCATTTATGAATTTCCCACAAATGTACAAAGTTAAACAAAAACTTTACGCGGCCGCCGTAGAGGACGTACCAACCTACCTGCGCCAACGTTTGGCGGCTTTCGCCCTGCCGGACGATTTGCGGGGCCAGCGAATTTGTCTCACCGCGGGCAGTCGAGGCATTGCCAACATTGCCGTTATTTTGCGCACCTTAGTGGAGGAGATTGAGCGCCGGGGGGGGAAGCCCTTTCTGGTGCCAGCCATGGGCAGTCACGGAGGTGCCACTGCTGAAGGACAGGTACACCTCTTGGAGGGGCTGGGAATCACCGGGGCGGCAGTAGGGGCGCCCATTAAAGCCACCCTGGAAGTCGTGGAGTTGGGTACAACCCCTGAAGGTTTCCCCATTTACCTGGACCGCCACGCGGCGGAGGCAGAGGGCATCGTCGTGGTCAACCGGATAAAGAAGCACACGGACTTCACCGCGGAGTTGGAGAGCGGTCTGATGAAAATGATGGCCATCGGTTTGGGCAAACGGGCTCAGGCGGAAATCGTTCACTCTCATCGGGGCTGGGGCCTGCGCCACATTATGCCCGCCGTGGCCCGTGGGATTTTGCAGCACGCGCCCATCCTGCTCGGCCTGGCCATCTTGGAGAATGGCTACGGGCAGACCGCCGACTTGGTGCCTCTGGCCCCAGAGGAGATGGAAGAGAGGGAGAAACGGCTGCTGGTGCAGGTCAAGAAGCACCTGCCGCGCTTGCCCTTCGAGGAGTTGGACGTGCTGATAGTTGAGGAAATGGGCAAAGACATCAGCGGCACAGGCATGGATACTAACGTCCTGGGCCGCCTGATGCTGCACGACGAGCCGGAACTGGAAAGCCCGCGCATTCTGGTAGTGGCAGTCCTCGACCTCACCCCAGCCTCCCACGGCAACGCCGCGGGTTTGGGCCTGGCCGATTTGACCACCCAGCAGTTAATAGACCAGGTGGACTTCACGGTCACCAACACCAACGTTCTGGTCAGCGGTTTCATTGAACGGGGCCGTACTCCTATGGTGCTGCCTACGGAGGAGGAGGTCCTCCAGGCGGCCTTGCACACCGTGCGCTGGAAGTCCCCGTCAGAGGTGCGCCTGGTGCGCATTCGCAACACTTCGCGTTTGGACGAACTGTTGGTCTCCGAAGCCCTGCTGGCGGAAGTGGAGGCCAATCCCGACTTGGAACTGGTGGGGCCAGTAGAGGGAATGGGAAAACTGAGACCCTGATTACGTCGAGGATTCCACCTCTCGCACCCTGCTGTGGCCAGCGGGGACTTCAACGGTGAACGGCTCCAGACCCTCTAATCCCGCGGCTGGCCGCACGGTGACGGTCAGGGGGTCGTCCGTGGGGTTGTGTACCTCCACCAGCCAACGGCCCCAGCGGAGCATTACTGCTGTGAGCACCACTTCCGGCTGGTCGCAGACAAAGGGATGGCCGAGGAATATCCTCCAATCTCCCTCCGCGAGGTCAATTACGGCCCAGGCCGAGCCCTCCGCACAGCCCACCGGTCGCGCCCGTCGCCGTCCCCGGTCCACCAGCCACACGCTCCAGCGCTCCTGGAGGTTCATCACCCGTAGGGGCAGGGTGGTCGGCAGGTTCGCCCGTGGCAGCAGGCCAGCGAAGCCTTCTCCCTGCCCGTCCACGGTAAGAACGTAGGTTTGGTCGAGGATTTTCCCCTGTTCCACCTGCACTCGGTAGGCAGGAGACCCCAGCAGGCCCATCTCCCTCAGAAACCGCTCTACCACTTCCGTCGTGGGCGGAGCGGTGCGCGGAACGCCCACCAGCAACAGGCGCACGGTAACCTCCGTGCCCGCCGGAAGGGGCCTGCCATCCGGCGGCGGGGGAAAGCCGAAGTGAACGCGCTCCTTCCCCGGCAGACCCAGGCTGAAACGCAGGCCCTCCGTCAAACTGAACACCGCCGCAGAGCCCAACGGCGAGCCCACGAAGGCCACGTAGGCCCCAGGCCCGAAATCGCCGGTCAGATAGCGGCGCGGACTGCGCGGTTCCTCCTCCCACCGGCCGGCAATCACCCCTCCGTTCTGGTCGCGGAGTACGAACAGTTGGCTCTGCTGAGGGTAGAGGAAACCGGTCATCAGCCAAAAGGTGGCGCCCGGTTTGGGGGTCAACGGGCGCTTGAGGGTCAGCGTCCGCTCCCACAGGAACACCGCCAGTGGGTCATCAGGGCGCAAGTTGAAGAAATGCCGCCGCTCCCGGAACTCGAAGAAGCGGGTCGGCTCGAGGGTCCAAAGGGTGTGCCAGACGTTGTACACCCGCACGTCGTCGGGGAAACCTCCATCGGTGACGCACTCTCCCACATGCACGTCTCCCGTGCTCAGCACGCGGTCGGATTTCACATGCAGCCGCCGCTCGTCCCCCTCCTGCACGAACAGGTAAGGGTAGAAGAAGAAGTTCGGCTCCCCTCCTGGGGCCCCGTCGAAGGCTGGGGCCCCCAAAACCCGGTCGTTGCGAAAGGTGCCCGCCGGGCTGATTTCCCCGCCGTAGGGCCCTTTGTAGGGCGTGCCGAGGCTCTGATTGCCGCCTAAGAGCAGTCCCGTGCCATCTTTCCGGCGCAACAGCCCATAGGTGAGTTGGTTGTTGCGGTCGGAGCACATGAACTCCTCCAGCAGGTGGTTGCGGTCGAACATCTCCGCACTGACCGCCTTGCGCCCTGCCGTATCCGTAACCAAGAGCACCAGGTTCTTCTGCCGCCCATGCTCCATCTCAAAGACCTGCTCAAAGACCTGCGACTCGGTTCCCGGCCCCTGGCCCCCTTTGGGCGGCAGGAAGCGGCGGAACAACTGGCCGCCGTCGCTGATGAGCACCTCCCGTAGGCCCCCGGAGAAGCGCACCCGCAACCGTCCCCGCCAGCGGTAGTTGGGCAGCAGCCACCAGTCACCGTGCGTCGCGTAGTCCCGCGGCCCCAAGTAACTCCAATCTTCGATGAGCGGGCCGTTGGTGACGAACATTTCCGGCTCGTCCAACATCCGCATACGATTGAACTTCTCCCGCACCGCCGCCAAGTGGGGCTTGCGCACCACCGTGACGTACCCCTGCCGGGCAATTTCCCCCACCTGTTCCGGGGCGACGATGAGCGTCACTGCCAGGGGGAGCGGGTTCTGCCCGCTGTCGCACAGCGCCACGTAGCCCTCGGTGAAGTCCTCCACCACCTCCGGGCCCCTTTGGGTGATGACCGCCACGCTGTCGAAGTTGCGGAAATCGTAGAAGGGAACGGAATTGCGCTGGTGCAGGTAGGTCCCGAAGGTGAGTCGATGGCCGGCGATGCTGTGGGTGTACTCCAAAATGGTGCGGTTGAGTTGCCAGTCGGCCTCCGGCCGGGTGGAGGCCGGGTTGCCCCCGAAGCACTTCCCGTCAGGGGTGAGGAGTTTCGCCTCCGGGTAGGGCAGGCCGTCGGCGAAGGCAAAATAGTGGTTGCCCAGTTGGTCTTCAATGGTAAAGCCGGGCAGGGCGAAGAAATCCTCGCCGGAGACGGCGGCGCAGTCGCGTTTGAGTTGGGCAAACTCCTCCCGGCTCAGTTCCTTGAAGTCCTCCAGAAAGACCAGCCAGTGCAGGCCGGCCCTCTTTGCTGCCGCCACATATTCGGCCACTGTACCCCGACCGACAGAATAGGCCGTCCGGGCGCCAATGAGGCCCCGCCAGAGGGGAGCCGGCTCCCTGAACTCGGCCCCTTCCCAGGCGAAGGGTTCTACCGGCGTAAGCAAGTTCTTAGGGCGCAGTACCTCCGGGCGCGTCTTCGCTCCTCCCAACTCTCCTCTGCGCCGCGAAGGCTCCGCCAGCCAGCGCAGGAGGTTGGTCAACAGCACCAGCAAATCGCTTTTCTTCCCTCGCAGGCCCTTTTCCAAAACTATGCCTTCAAAGGTGGGATTGTAACCATCCAGAAAGGTGTAGTTGCCCAAAATCCCACTCAAGGCCAATCGGCCAGCCCCTACCATCCGAATCGCCAGCAGGGGTGGGGCCAATACCCCTCCCGCCTGCGGGGGTCGGGCATGGGCATCTATGGCCTGCACCCCCGTTTGGTACTGAGTCGAAATGGCCCGGGGCCCGCCGCGCAGCACTACCGTCCAGGTCTCGTCCACCACCAGTGGCAACAGGTGCGTCGCCCCGCCCAATCCCACGTTGGACAGGGGATACCACACTCCGACTACCCCCTCACGGAGGGGCGAATCGGGCAGGTTCTCCGTGTAGGCGAAGCGGATGCGCCAAGCGGTGGCCACGACTTCCGTGCTCGGGTCGGTGACCGCCTCCAAGGGCACGTCCGCCCCTAAGGGGTTCAGGAAAGCCCACAGGGGCGGCATATCCACGTATTGCTCACCCCGGCTTTGGTGCACGAGCACCCCACCCCCGGCCTCCAAAAAGCGGTGCAGGAGGGCGTGAAGCCGCTCTACCTCCGGCGGCAGGGAGAAATCCGCCCGACTCGCTCCCAAGCCGTAGGTCACGACGACGTTGAACTTCCGCAGCCGCTCCCAAGTAAGGGTTTCCCGCCAGCCCGTAGCGTCCACCTCGAACCCGCGTTCCACCAGGGCCTGTCCCATTTGCGGGTCGAGCCCGCCCAGAAAAAGCACCGCGGGACGGGGAGCCGGTGCGGCCGCGATTAGGGAGAAGAAGAGGTTTAGCAGAGACTTGGAAATAAGTCCGCTCATAGTGGTTCACCCTTAACCTCCACCTCCGTCCGCCCCCGCAACCCCGTGTTGATGTGCTGCACCACGAACCGCCAGCGGCCCGCCGGGTCGTTGAAGGCCAGCGGCACGGTAAAAGTGGCTTCGGGACGGTCGGTGTAGGCAGTCTGGCTGTACTCCCGCCGCCGGCGGCCGTCGGGAGGGAAGAGGCGCAGATGCCAGACGTGGCCGCTCAGGTCGGGGTTGGAAGAGACCTTTCCCTTTCTCCAGCGCAATCGCACTCGCACCCGAAGGTCTCTACCGGCCCCGGCTGCCTGAGGAGCCATCACCTCCACACCTTGGACCTCATAGGGCAGCAGACCCAGCAGTACCGCATCGCCCGGTTTCAAGGTCACGGACACCCGGTCGGTGTGGCCGTAGGCCTCGCCGGTGCGCACGTTGAACACCCAGGCCGCCTCCCGCAGCCGCACCTCCCCTCGGTTTTCGTCGAACCCCAGGTGTCGCAGCAGGCCCAGCAACCTCGTTCCGCCGCGCCGGAAGCGCACCTGTCGTACGGCTCGAAGCGGACGGCCCTGAAGGTCGAGCACTTCCGCGAAGGGCCGATGCCCGGCGGCCGCGAGGACGTGAAGGAGCCATTGCCGAACGCCCATCTCCTCCCCCCGTGAGCGCCAGTGGGGGTAATTCGTCACCCGAGCGTTCAACAACCATGCGGTTCCGCGCCCCCACGACCTCACCAACCAAGTCTGCGTCTCCCCGGCCCGTCCCGCTGCTTGAGCGGTGGTGAGACGAAGGGCCTGGTTCACCTGCGTTTCCGGCCATTGCACGCCGCGAAAGTCGAAACGCCAATCCCCTACGGTAACGGCCCCGCTCCCTTCGAGGGGGGACGCCATCCACTGCACTGCCTTCCAGTGGCTTTCCACTCCGAAGAGGTCATCCAGCGCCCCCTCTGGTCGCGGGCGGCCATAGCCGTCGAACAGGCCCGGCGTCACGTCCGCGATGACCAGTCCCCCGCGCTCCACGAAGGCGCGAATTTCGGCCGCTTCTTCCTCTGAGAGGGCGTGAAGGGCCGGAAGAATCAGCACCCGCACGTCTCCCACCCGCAGGCGACCCTTGCCCACCTGAGCGGAGGTGACATAGAAGGGCTGGACGCCCAAGTCGCTGAGCAGTTGCAGCCAGGCTTCGTGGGCGGCCTCGTAGTCAGGCTGGGGCAGGAAACCCTGCACCTGCGCGGAGACCTCCGAGTGGTAGAGGGCCAGGCCCTCTACCTCCACCTCGCTGGCCGCCACCAATTGCCCCAGTCCGTCCACAATCTCCTGAAAGGCAGGCCAGAAACGCTGGTTCCACTCGCCGAAGTTGAAGCCGGTGTCGAAGATGCGCTCCGCGGTGTAGATGCAGAAGTACTCGATGAGGTTGTTCCCGTCGAAGAGGGCCTGCCAGACGAAATCCGGCAGGGTGAGTGGGTTCCTCCGCTGGCTGAGGTAGCCTCCAAACCAGTTGCCCCGCAGCAGTTCCCGCGAAACCAGGGAGCGCAAGAGGGTGTTGTAGCGCAGACGGCGGTAGGGGCCCCAGAATTGCAGCCGGGCGACCGTCTCCTCCAAATTGCCCGGCTGGGAGCCCTCAGCGCCCACGCGGGCCGTCGGGTCAGCCGCGCGAATGACGCCCGCAAGGAAGTGGTGGAACTCGGCGTACTGCCACTTGCGGAACAGTTCAAAATCGTTGCGCCGGGCGAAGTAGGCAGGGGTCTCTTTCTCCGGCTGCAGGGCGACTGCCTCCTCGAAACTGGAGAGCCGGGTCCCCCAAACTTCGTTCAGCCGCCCTATCGAGCGATAGCGGCGGCGCAGGAAGGAGGCGAAAACCGGCCCGTCCGCCGGATGGGTTCCCGCCTCGGCGGGGAGGTAGTTCTCATCGCCCAGGGAGTAGACCAGCGGCGCGACTAAGCGCAGGGGAGCGGCTTTGGCCCGCACGGCCTTCTCCTGGGCTTGGCGAAAGGCCGGGTCGGCGAAGCAGACCTTCCCCCCGCTGGGGAAGGAGGTGCCCACGCGGGCACAGTAGGGCACAATCATCAAATCGTCCCGGGCCAGGCGGCGGCCCGTGTTGCCCTCCGAGTCCACATGGGTCAGTACTGCGGTGAAACCGGCCTCCCGTAGGCGCGTGTAAGCGAAGTGGCCCAGGATGCCCGGCAGCGTGCCCCAGATGAGCACCGGGTATTCGTTGAGTTGCTGAGGGTACTTGTCCAACGGACGCTTGCGAACGTAGAACACAGCCTCGTGCTCGTCCTCGCACCGGCCCCCCCGACGCACCTGAACCCGCACCCGCCCACAGAGGCTCACCGCGCGGCGCAGGGGGCGGGAGAAGGCGACCTCCGTTGCGCCCGAGGCAACGGGCTGCTCCCACCGCTCAAAGAGCCGCTGGTAACTGTCCCGTAGGGTGAGATGGAGGGAGGTCTCCTCCGGGGCGGGCCCGGAGAGGACGACCTTCCCCCGCACTTCCTCCGTTCGCTCGTAGCCTTCCTTCTCCAGTTCGATGGCGGCCAAACGCACCGTGGGTTCCACCCGCAGGGTGAACGCGCCGAAGTTCTCCACCCCCCGCCGGCTGTAAAGGATGAGACCGACGAAATGGTCCCCGCCGGGCAAGGCAGGGAGGACAAAGGAAAACTCAGCGCGGCCCGGCGGGAGGGAGAGGGTGACCCAGTGGCGGAACTCCGTCTCGTTCCACCGGTTGCGGATGAAGACCTTGATTTTGAGCGGCAAGGGCTGGGAGAGGGTGTTTTCCAGACCGATGGTTACGGGCTTTGCGGAGGATTCCGTGCGGGAGACCACCAGTGGCTCTTCCGGCCAAATGGTGAAGCGCACTTCTGGCAGGCGGTTCGCCGCCCAGAGCAGGGCACGGGCCACCAACAGGTGGTAGCCTTCGTAGGAGGCTGCCGTCTCGAAGGTGTACTCCTCCTGGGGGGTGAGGCCGAATCCACCATATCGGGTAGCGCTGCCCACTCCGTAGTCCAGCACCGCTATCCGCCCTTTCTTCAGAGTTGCGCTCGTCACCACTTTAGCCGCCGTCTTTTGCCCCTCCGCGCTGCCCGTTTCCTCTGACTCGTCCTCTTTGAAGAAACTCAGTCCGGCCCAGGGCACGGGCCCGGCGATGGCCTCTCGGGGCGCGGTGGTTTGGTTCCGCAGGATTTCCGGGCGCAGATTGCGGGGGTAGGTGATGAGCAGCCCCGCGCCGTCGGCGACCTGCTTGAGGAGGTAGTACTGTATTTCCCTGGGGAAGGCGTCCCAGTGGACGTTGGCAATGACTAACACGTCGTAGGGCCGCTGGAGTTTCTCCCGCAAGCGGGCAACCTTCTCCTCCGGCCGGGTGCCCTCGAGGGGGGCGATATAGCGGCTGTCACTGCCCAGGTGTGCGCTGTCAATGACCGCTTCGCCGTACACCTCTAAGGACAGCCGCTGGGCCAGTTCGACGACCTCCCGCGCGGCCGAGGTGTGGGGCACGATGAAGAAGGCCCGCACCGGCCCGCGGGCGTAGGGCTGGGCCCAGGGCACGTGGGGCGTAGTGTAGCCGAAGTTGATTTCGTTGATGCACTGCCCCGGGAGCCGCTCCTGCGCGCGGGCAGGGAGCAGGGTGAAAGCCAAGCCAACCCAGAGACTTAACCGCAAAATTTTGCGGTATTTTTTCACCGCCGAGAGGCAGAGAGCACCGAGAAAACTTCTGGGGTACATTCCAGACCCCGTAGACGGGTACATTTTACTTGCGCTCATAGTAGTTTCCTTTCCTCACTCCGCTTCCCCTTGCTGGGGCGCGGGCACCTCTAAGTGGCATATTTGACAGTAGTTCTTTTGGTGGCACAGGAGGCAAACCTCTGTATGTTTCCGACTGGGAGAGGCATGTTTCAGGGCGAAGTTCTCTGGGTGGGGCAGGGGAACTACATGGCAGCGGTTGCAGAACCCCTGCTCACTGTGGCACATGAGGCACTGCGCTCGCTGGGTTTGGGCCTCTGCCCGGTGCTTAAGCCGCCATTGGGCTCGCTGGTGGGTCTTCGGCTGGGGCACCTTTTTCCCGTGACAGTCAGCGCAGAGGGCGTCTTGCTGGATTTTAAGCAGGGGTTGATGGGGCGTACCGTGTACATTGTGGCAGGCAGTACAGGGCAACAACCCTCCAAACAGGGGGTGGTGAGTTTGCGCCTCTTCCTCCTCCCGCAAATTGTGACAGGGGAGGCAGACTTTTTTCAGCGGCTGCTTAAGCAGGGAGGGGTTCTCCAGAGGTTTGTGGACTTCGTGGCAGAAAGTACAACTCAGGCCGGCTGCTGCATGTTTGCCCTTCCGCCATCGGTCGGCCTCCAGCACATCCTGATGGCATTTGAGGCAGATGTCTGCCTGCTGCCCAGGCTCCAACTTCTCCCAGCGGACGGTCTTTTTCCGTTCCCCGGCCACGTGTGCTGCACTGGGGCCATGGCAGGCCTCGCAGCCGCGCAAATCCGCCGGCCGGTCTCTCTTCATGAGTTCCTGGCTGTGGTCCAGCAGAGCCCATCGCCGGGCAAAGTCAATGTGGCAAACGAAACACACCTCCGCCCCTGCATATCCGTGCGCTGGCCAGGCGGGAGGCTGACCCTGCTCCGCCTGGGGGGCGGCACCTGCCCACCACCAGGTTGCCCCCAGCGCTGCTCCTATTAGGAGAACCAAACCACCTGGGCGCATCAGACCGTCGCATTCTTTGTATCTGGGGTCTAAAGGTAATTCTACTCCAAACCCCGAAAGATGTCAAATGCCCTCTTGACCAAGAGGTTCTGTCTGCAGGTGCTTCAATGCCGTTTCGAGGGCACCTGAGCGTTATCTGAGTTTACGGTCCAGTTTAGGTTCTGTTCCCTTGGGAGCGTCTTTCCGCGGAGGGTAAGGGTGTGGGGAGGGCGGTAGGTAGAGGCAATAGGGGTCGGACTCCAAGTAATCGCCGGTGACGGCGTAGGCCCGGGCCCGGGACCCACCGCAAACCTCCCGAAACTCGCACCGACCACATTTCCCCTTCAGCAGAGAGGGGTCGCGCAGTTCCCGAAACAGGCGCGAGTCCCGATAGATGCTCACAATGGACTGCTCCCGCACGTTGCCCGCCGCTAAGGGGAGGAACCCGCTGGGACATACCTCCCCGAGGTGGGAAACGAAGCAGAAACCCCGTCCGTCGTTGACCCCCTTCACCGGACGGTGTAGCCCGTCAGCATACTGGAACCCCGCCCCGGCCAGTAAGACGGGGGAGGGCTCGTCTTCCCGTTCCTCCACCCTCCGGCGGGCTCGCTCGCGCTGGATGACCACCCGGCGGTAGTGCGGACAAGCCGTGGCCTTGATGTCGAAGGGGGCTTCCTGGGACAAGTCGTACAGCCAGTTCAGCACCCGCTCATGTTCCTCTGGCGAAATGAGGTCTTCCAGTTTCCCCCGGCCGGTGGGCACGAGGAAGAAAACGCTCCACTGCACCGCGCCGAACCGGGCCACAATCTCCGGCATTTGCTCCAGTACTGCCAGGTTGTAGCGACAAACGGTGGTGTTAATTTGCAGCGACAGGCCCACCTCGTTGAGGTGGGCCAGAATGCGGAGGGTGCGCGCGAAGGAGCCGCTGAAGCCGCGAAAGGCATCGTGCACCTCGGCCGTGGGCCCGTCGAGGCTGATGGCCACCCGCCTGATGCCCGCCTCCTTGGCCTGCTGCAGCCGCTTGCGGGTGACCAAAGCCGTGGCGGTAGGGGTAAGCGAAGTGCGCAGGCCCTTCTCCTGAGAGGCGTAGGCGATGAGGTCGAACAGGTCCCGGCGCATCAGAGGGTCGCCGCCGGTGAAAATGAGGATGGGGTTGCCGAAGTCCTTAATGTCGTCCAGGAGGGCGAACCCCTCCTCCGTGGTCAACTCCCGCGGGTCACGTTGGGGTTGGGCCTCCGCCCGACAGTGGCGGCAGACCAGGGCACAGGCCCGGGTTACCTCCCAGGCAATGGTGAAGGGCGAAAGGTCGAAATCCACCTGCTGCAGATGGGCGTCGTGGCACTGCCGTTCCGCCTGGGCTTGTTCCTGCATCCGCGTGGCCTTCATGGGGCAATTTCCTCCTCCCTCAGATAGCACGCCGGGTCGGGGGCACATCGGTCACCGTAGTACATCTCCGCCCGCACCCGCAGGTTGCCGTTGCATATCTCCAGAAACCGACAGCGCGCACAGCGGCCCTTCAAGTGTGGTTGGCGGTTCTTGAAGAACTGCAACTCCGGATGGGAGGTGTCCGTCCAGATTTCTCCGAAGGGCCTTTCCCGCACGTTGCCGAAAGTGATGTGCCAGGAGAATTGGTCGGGGTGCACCTGGCCTTCGTTGTCCACACAGGCGAGAGCAATGCCCGA